>NZ_JADEXN010000089.1 GCF_015207075.1 Zarconia navalis LEGE 11467 | reverse complement strand
GCTCAGTGACCGCACAACGACCGGCGAGCGCGACCAGGGAATGGGGAATAGAGAATAGAAACAACCTATTTCTTCAATCGTGTAAATAAACTGATGACGAAGCGCTATAGAAATTATCCACGACCCCTACTGTGCGGGATTTGTTCGTGTAAATCTCTATAATCCCAACGAACTGCGAACCCCGATCGCAAAAAGACGAAACCCCCGACTCAAAAGCCAGGGGTTCGACTCATTTCATTTGAATGGTTTCACAAAGTCGATCGGAACGTCTAACTCATCTTCAGTCTACCAGCGTTGGAGCTTGATATAGCTGAGATAATTGAGCTTCAGCTTCAGTTTCTCGTGCCACCAAAGACGGAACCGACTGACGCAGTTTCGCCGTTAGTTGAACGGTTGTCGCATCGTAGATTTGGGTCAAAATCTTCGGATACAAGCCAATGCCGATGATGGGAACCAGCAAGCAGGCAATTACGAAGACCTCGCGAGGTTCGGCATCCACGAGTTCTTCGTGTTCCACCAACTCCTTGTTTTCCGGGCCGTATAAAATTTCCCGGAGCATGGAAAGCAGGTAGATGGGGGTTAAAATGACACCCACGGCAGCCAGGAACACCACGCCAATTTTAAACGGGAGGCTGTAGGCATCGCTGGTGGCAAAGCCGATAAACACCATCACCTCGGCGACGAAGCCACTCATCCCCGGCAGTGCGAGGGATGCCATCGAACAAGTCGTCCACATGGCAAACACCTTCTTCATCTTTTTCCCCACACCCCCCATTTCATCCAACATCAGGGTATGGGTGCGATCGTAGGTACAACCCACCAGGAAGAACAAACTCGCCCCAATCAGTCCGTGGGATACCATTTGCAGCATCGCCCCACTCGTGCCCAGATTCGTAAACGAACCCAAACCGATGAGAACGAATCCCATGTGGGAAATGGAAGAATAGGCGATTTTACGTTTCAGGTTTCGTTGAGCAAAGGAGGTAAGAGCCGCGTAGATGATATTCACCACCCCCAAAATCACCAATGCCGGGGCAAAAATTGCGTGGGCATCGGGCAGCATCCCGGCATTCATCCGAAATAGGGCATATCCCCCCATTTTCAGGAGAATACCCGCCAGCAGCATGTGTGCTGGGGCAGTTGCTTCGCCGTGGGCATCGGGCAGCCAGGTATGTAAGGGGAAAATTGGCAGTTTCACCCCAAAGGCAATCAAGAAGGCCCCATACAGCCACAACTGGAGATTGGTGCCGATATCCTTAGCCGCGATCGCCTGCATATCAAAGGTGACGGTATCGCCGTAAAACGCCATCGCCAGGGAGGCAATCAAAATAAACAGCGATCCCCCAGCGGTATAGAGGATAAACTTCGTCGCGGCGTAGAGGCGCTTTTTGCCGCCCCAAATCGAAAGAATCAGATAGACCGGAATCAGTTCGAGTTCCCAAACCAGGAAAAACAACAACATATCCTGAACGGCAAAAACGGCAATTTGTCCGCCGTACATCGCCAGCATCAGGAAGTAAAAAAGTTTGGGTTTAAAAGACACCGGCCACGCCGCCAGTATTGCCAGCGTGCTGATAAAGCCCGTGAGGATAATCAGCGGCATGGACAAACCATCTGCGCCCACAGACCAGTTGAGATGGATCTGTGGAACCCAGGAATAGCTTTCCACCATTTGCAAGTCCGGATTGCTCAGATCGTATCCGGTGTAAAACGCATAGATAATGATGGCAAAATCGATCAGCCCGACAATCAGAGCGTACCAGCGCACTGTTTTCCCCTCTTTATCGGGTATTAGGGGAATGAAGAGAGCCGCGACGATCGGAAAGAGAATAATTGTAGTTAGCCAGGGAAAATCCATAATGGTAATGGTTAATAGGTCCTTGAGCGCGCGATTTTCCACTGTTCCATCTATGAGGTAAAGAAGCGACAGACCTCACGATGGAACGATCGATCTCGATGGAGGTGCAAACGGGAGTTTGCGTTCGAGTCACTACCCCATCGAGACCGTTACCCATTAAGTTACTTAAGTTACCCCAAAGAATACGACAATTCCTAACACAGCCGCAAAGATGGTCAGGGCGTAAAATTGGGCGCGACCGGTTTCTAAGTACTTGAGTCCTTCACCACCCAACATGGTGGCTAAGCCTGTCAAGTTAACGGCACCATCGACGATGCGGTAATCCACTTCCATCACCTGTCGAGCCAGACGACGAGAGCCTTGGACGAACAGAGAGTCGTAGAGATCGTCGAAATACCACTTGTTGAGGGAAAACCGATAGAGGGGTTGAATTTTGGCGGCGATCGCGGCCGGATCGATTTTACCTTTGAGGTACATCAAAACCGCGAGGGTAATTCCGATTAGGGAAATCCCCACAGAACTGCCAGCCATCAGGGCAAACTCACCCATATCGAATTCTTCTGCCATCTCCACAAAGGTGGGGACGACTTCCCCAGGGGCGTGGACGAATGCTTCAAAGTAGTTGTGCCAGGGCATTCCTACAAATCCGATGAGTATCGAAGGAATCGCTAGGATAACCAGGGGAAGAGTCATTGTTGCCGGAGACTCGTGGGGTTCGCTGCTATGTCCGTGTCCGTCGTGAGGTTCGGTTTGGGACTCTAATTCTTTGACATCCATCGCACCGGGACCGAAAACCGGAACGGTCTGGGCTTGAAGTCGATCGCGAATCGTCATGTCGTTGCCCCGGAATTCCCCTTCAAAGGTCATGAAGTACATCCGGAACATGTAAAATGCCGTAATCCCCGCTGTTGCCCAACCAATGAACCACAGTCCGGGATTGGCAGCAAAGGTTGCCCCGAGGATTTCATCTTTCGACCAAAATCCAGCAAAGGGAGGAATACCGCAAATGGCGATCGTGCCGATGAGAAAGGTGGTGGAGGTAAAGGGCATATATTTACGCAAGCCCCCCATCAACCGCATATCCTGGGCTAACACCGGATCGTGTCCGACAACCCCTTCCATGCCGTGAATCACCGATCCCGATCCCAGGAACAGCATGGCTTTAAAGTAGGCGTGGGTCATCAAGTGGAAGAGTCCGGCGGTGTAAGCTCCAGCCCCCATGGCCATCACCATGTAGCCCAGTTGGGAAACCGTCGAATAGGCCAGACCTTTTTTGATATCGTTCTGGGTGATGGCGATACTCGCCCCCAGAAATGCCGTCAATCCACCCGTCCAGGCGATAACATTCATCGTGACAGGGAGTCCCTCGAAGACGGGGAACATCCGCGCGATTAGGAAGACTCCTGCCGCCACCATCGTCGCGGCGTGAATCAGCGCTGAGATCGGAGTTGGACCCTCCATGGCATCGGGCAGCCAGACGTGGAGGGGAAACTGGGCGGATTTGGCAACCGGGCCGAGGAAAACTAAGATGCCGAACAGCGTCGCCATAAAGACGCTGAGGGAACCGGTCGCGACTAAATCCTGCAATCGTTCTCCGACTACTTCAAACTCGAAGCTGCCAGTGGCCCAGTACAGTCCGAGCATTCCCAGGAGCAAGCCGAAGTCCCCAACGCGGTTGGTGACGAAGGCTTTTTGACAGGCATCGGCGGCCGCCTTGCGATCGAACCAAAAGCCGATCAGCAGGTAGGAACACATCCCCACCAGTTCCCAGAAAATATAAACCTGCACCAGGTTGGGACTGATGACCAGACCCAACATTGACGAGCTAAACAAGCTTAGATAGGCGTAGAAGCGCACGTATCCGGAGTCGTGAGCCATATAGCCGTCGGTGTAAATCATCACCAACAGGGCCACCGTGGTCACGATCGCCAACATCACCGCCGTTAGCGGATCGATGACGAACCCCATGCGCAGGTGAAAGTCTCCCGCCGCCGCCCATTCGATGGTTTGGGTGTAAGGCGCGTGACCTTGAATTTGACTCCACAGGAGGGCAAACGAATACGTCATCGCCGCTCCCAACAGGGAGATAATCAAGACGGCGTTTAGCTGTCTCAGACGATTCGTTGCTCCGTTATAAGTAATTAGACCCAGGCCGACCAGCATCGCTGCCACGAGGGGCAATACTGGAATCAACCAGGCATATTGGTATATCAGTTCCATTGCGAGCCTAATTTAATATTTCTTTACATCGTTTGGCAACAACGATTACATTGTGACACACCTATGGGGGACTAGTCCTGCTGTGGTTCTGGCAAGTGCAATTTATAACGTTGTCTTTACATTTTCGGGAAAATAAATCTCGATCGACTCAGAATCAACCCAGAGAATCCGTCGCACTGCGCAAAAATGGCCAAATCCATCTTAGATACTTCGGATCTTCGCCTTCAAAAAGATCTTCTCCACTTTCTCAAAAACTTCTTCCATTGTTCTACCGTCTTTCTCTGCGTCGCTCTTGACGCATTTCTCGCTTCAACCAACGAGAAAATTGCTTTTCAAATTCAAAAGCTTCTTGTTCTAATGGATTATTTTTATAGCTTTGGTCTGCCCGTTTGTATTCTTGAAAGTAGCGATATCCAAACTCTTCTAGACCGCCAAACTGTTCGTATTGTCGAACGTGAACCAGTTCGTGAGCCAGTAAAACCAACTGGTCGAAATCGTCAGGCTTATAGGCATCTCGCAAGTAAATTCGATTGCCATACACTTGAGCGTTCGATCGACCCAAATCGATGCGAAAACTTGCCGATACCCACTCATCCATCAGTTGTGCGTTGTAAATAATATAAACGCGATCGACTAAATCTCCAAAATGAGGTCTAAAATATCGTTTTTGCGTTTCATCTAAAGGTTGAGACAATCCGTTATGAGCTTCTATAATTTGTGCGGATGTTTGATATCCCACAGCTCCCGCTTTTGCCCAGGCAGATTCTGGAACTTGCTTGGGAACTTTTCCCCGACACAATTGCCCGGTAAACGTACCGGGATAATTGCAAAACTCGGTGGCTTGATAGATCAATGGAGCGGCAATTAAGCCAAGGGAAATACATCCCAATAAAGCCCCAAAATAACCAATAATTTTATGAGAGTTTGTCATTCGATCGAGACAAAAACGTCTTGATGTCTTAGAAACACCCTAATTTTTGATGTTGGAATTTTTTTAAATTGTAGCCTTCTGAATCAAATTTTGTTTAAACTCCAGTCATTAAGGTTGTGACGGCTATACCTTAAATTGTAACTGGAGACAGAGGTCGAGAACTCGTGCATTCCGAGTTCCTAAAGGTTCTCCCACCCCTAGCACAATCGAATTTTTGTCACGGCAATGTTGCCCGAAAAGCAGACATCCACATCCGTGCCAGGGGTTCGATCTCGCTGTTGGTAGTCGCCGATGTAGTGAACGTTGTCTCCTTCAATACGATAGTTCAGCGGCAAGGGTTCGTTACTCAGTTCGCAAAACACCACTTGGGGTTCTGGAGATCCAACGTCCAAATGGGGCAGATTCACGTTCCAAAAGCAGTAGGGTTCCGGTGGATGTTGCATCAACTTAGCGAGGATATCCGCCGTCCACCGGGCTGCTAATTGCCAGTCGATGATTTTTTGTCGGTCGAGGTAGTGGGAAATGGCGATACCGGGAATGCCGTGAAACGCCGCTTCTCGCACGGCCGCGATGGTTCCGGAAATATAGCGATCGACACCCATATTCCCCCCAGCGTTGATGCCCGATAACACCCACGTGACCTCCGGACAAAGATGATATAGCGCTAATCGAGTACAGTCGGCAGGCATTCCCCCGACGGCATATTCGGTTTCCGATCGCTTTTCCACCGCAATAGGATGGTGCGTCGTCACCTGATGTCCGCAGCCAGAAAGAGGGGTTTGCGGGGCGACGACGATCGCTTTTTCCGATAGACCTCGCACGGCTTCTCGTAGGGCGGCAATTCCGGGGGCATTGATACTGTCATCGTTGGTTAAAATCAGGGTCATAACGATCGAGCTGGCAATTTAGGCAGTTTGAGAATTGACAACAAATAACGACCTCCCGATAAACGCGAGAGGATCTCCGAGCGGGAATATTGCGCCGGCTTTCTGCGAACGGGCGTGCCGCCGTGCTGGGCATCTCATCTCGATCTCACAATAATCGCTGAGTATCTGGCAAGGCTGTTGGGGTGTAACGCACGCTCTGACTCAATTAAATCTTTGCACCTGGGTATTCTATCAAATCCCGTCCATCGGTCTAAAAAAAAAACATGTCATCTCAGACGGTTGCATTGTGGTTTGATGAATGCTTTTGGAGATCCCCTTGCGAGCTGATTTGACAGATGAGTTGAGTATTGGAGAAAGATTCTAGGGCCGAGTAGCAGCGATTCATGGCTTTTTTTTGAGCATCAAACATGGATGAGAGTGCTTTGACGATGGTTTCGATCGTTTCGAGATCGAAATCTGCAAGAAATTCTTTCGCCGATAGTTTGCGATCGAAAAAACCTTTGGCGCGATCGCACTGATAGCGAATTTCACTAAACCCAAGGGCTTTGACTAAGAAAGTTGCCAATGGAGAATTATCTAAATCGTAATCTTCGTTCTTACCCCTTCCTTTCCTTCCCTTTTCTAAAAAGTTGAGAACCTGCCATTCTAGATTGGTCGTCGGGCGATAGGCTTCGAGAGACCCAGGAATAAAGTTTTCCAAACGAATGCCTCGCGAGCCGCTATCGGGGTGGATACCCATCATCGTGGCGAGAGGAACGTTTAACCCCAAAGCATAAGAAAGAGATTCAATTGTGGCAATAGTAACGAGTTTACTCGCTAAATAGAGTTTGG
Source organism: Zarconia navalis LEGE 11467 (assembly GCF_015207075.1). Taxonomy (GTDB): domain Bacteria; phylum Cyanobacteriota; class Cyanobacteriia; order Cyanobacteriales; family Geitlerinemataceae; genus Zarconia; species Zarconia navalis. Next base: position 5,396 of record NZ_JADEXN010000089.1, on the reverse strand, counting down.
CAACCGCCAGATTTGTGCGTGCTTTATCCTTCAGAAATTGATACTTTTGCGTATTGGGTTCCCCCTGAAATTGATTGAAAATGATTTCGGGTTTGAGGGTGTTGATAAAGCCTTCCATTTTTTGCAAGGCCACTCGATAGTCGCGCACCGTATAGGAACTCGATCCGATCAGACTGTGATTGGTTTCGGGGAGTAAATTCCAGGTATTAGACAAAAAATGAGCGGTGGCATCGGCAAACCCGATCACATCGCGATTGCTCACGCGAACGGCTTTTTTAGCTGTCTCCACTAAATCTCGCGAAGTGAGTTCGAGAGCAAAGCGATCGTTAACCGCCACCAATCGCTGGTGCAGGCGTTCGATCGGTGTTACGTTCTTCTTACAACGCGATCGAAAAGGAATTGTGAGTTCGATACACGCCGCAATTCGCACCAACTGCTCCAGGCTCAGAAACGGTTCTAAGACTTTAATCGCAACAATGGCACTCAAAAATTCATTTTGTCCGCCGAATGTCTTTAAGACTTGACCGGGTTTAAAATCAAAGATGTCCAGCACCGCCGCAAAGGTGCGATCGTCTGGAAGTTCCGCTTCTTCGCGAATGCTCAGTTTTTCCCCGACTTCGCGAACGAACGGCGTCAGGTACGCACTCAGGTTGAATGGAATGCACAAATCGACTTGTACGTAAACGATATCGTGAAACAGCGCCGCGAGTATTTCGATGGGATCGTCTTCGCCGCCAACTTCAAAAATGTGTTGCAGCGTGTGAAAAAACCGCCACGGTCCCGTCATCGGTTGAACGATCAGCATCGAAATTTGATGGAGTTGAGGTGTTTCAATAGGAACCTCTAAGCGATTCATTGCCCAGCGGAGTCTTTCTAGGCATTGTTGATAGATCGTAGATAAACCTTGCATAAAAACCTTTCAATCGAACTGATGTCCACTTCTCGATCTCTACTTCAGAATTTCACTCCAGTTACTAGCTCTCAAAAAACACCGATTTTGCCGGACGCAAGTCTCGATTTTAGTATCGGCTAATACTAAAATCTTGATATTTGGTATCATAGGAATCGTTGTTTGCCCGTTGACATTGGATATTTCAAAGCTGAACTCCGGGACGTGTATAGATTCTTCGATAAATCGCTCGCCGCTTTTCCTGAGGAAGACAAGAGTCGCACCAGTGAATAGACTCGTCACCGTTTCTCGTTTATAAAGTCTACTTCTAAGTAGGTAGGCGTTAAAACTCTCAGCTACGTAACTCAGCGTAAATTCACCCGGCTCACTTCCCTACTGGCAACTGAAGTGAATTTACAAATAAATCTCAAGATAGCAAAGCTTTTGTGCACCGACCTACTTATGCAAACTACGATTGTTGCTCGATCGCCTGCTATTCTGGGCGACTAATTCGCAACGAATGCGATCGAATAATTGATTTTTTTAACCCGATCGATTTTGAATGATTCGATTGCTCGAATATCGAATTTGGATACTGTTAATTTGACGTGCGTTAATACCCAAATATAATAGAAATTCCAAAAAAAAGTCAACGGGTCGTTCTCCGTATCGATAGACCCCATTATAATAGTATGCTAATACTCATTAGTATCTTCAGTAAAAACACTTAGGGATCGGTCTTCGCGAAAGATAGCGATCTTCGAGTCAGGGCAGCGCATCTACGCTTCATCAAAAAAAACCGTAACTTGAGAAGTCCCAGCGCGATCGTGAAACAACTTTCTCATCTGACTCTGCATTCTACCCTTGCAGACCTGCCCACCTCCGACTTTAAAGTAGATGAAAATACCTTGGGAGAAGAGATCGAAACTGCGTTCTCCGAATGTCCCGACTTACCCGGTGTCATGGTAACGGCCAACGACCGCATCATTGGAATTCTTCCTCGGGGGAGATTTTTTGAATGGATCGGTCGTCCTTTTGGCATCGAGTTATACCTGCAACGTCCGATTCGAGTTTTAGTGGATGCGATGATTCAAGACTTGAACGATCGTTTAGAACTCGATGTCTATCCTACTCGTTGTTTATTGCTCAGCGAAATGAGTTCCATCGAGCAAGCGGTCGAAATTGCTCTGGGACGACCGACGTTCTTGGCCTACGAACCGATTGTGGTGGCCCGAGTCGATCGACATTGGCAATTGCTCGATATGTATGTTTTGCTGCAGGCACAATCTCGACAGTTCGAGCTGGCGAAGGATGCGGCCAATGCGGCCAATCAAGCCAAGAGCGATTTCCTCGCCAGCATGAGTCACGAACTGCGGACTCCTCTCAATGCCATTCTCGGCTTTACCCAAGTTATGAATCGCGACCCCAAACTACTGGGTACCCACCGACAACACCTGAGTATCATCTCTCGCGCTGGCGAGCACCTACTCGACTTAATCGGCGACGTTCTGGATATGTCGAAAATCGAATCGGGTCGAACGACGTTGAACCCAACGAACTGCGATTTGTACCACTTGCTCGATAACCTCTACGAAATGCTGCAACTCAAGGCCGCAACAAAAGGGTTGCACCTGATTTTCGAATGTGGGGCGAGCGTTCCTCAGTACGCGCGCATCGATGCGGGGAAACTGCGTCAGGTTTTAATTAACCTACTCGGTAATGCCATCAAGTTTACGGACACCGGTCGCGTTACGCTGCGGGTACGGGCGATGGATGACTCGATCTCGACCCCCCAAAGTGCATCTCCTCCAACCTCAAACTCTCAACAGCAAATGCTTCGCGTCGAAGTGGAAGATACGGGGGCGGGGATCGCACCGGAGGAGATGGATCGATTGTTTGTACCATTCAGGCAAACGAAACTGGGTCGCAATTCAGGAACTGGAACCGGTTTGGGTTTGACCATCGCTCAACATTTTGTCGGGTTGATGGGGGGACAAATTCGCGCGCGCAGTACTTTGGGAAGCGGGACGAACTTCACCTTTGAGATAGCGATGGAGTCCGTTCCAGCCGCTGAAATTCCTGCCCCTCTCGAGACGCGAAAAGCGATCGCCTTAGCACCCGAGCAGCCGGAATGCCGAATCCTGGTGGCTGACGATTCTCCGGAAAGTCGTCTGGTGTTGGTCGAGTTATTGACGAGTTTGGGTTTTTCAGTGCGCGAAGCTCAAAACGGTCGCGAGGCGGTAAAACTGCGATCGAGTTACGCGCCGCATCTAATTTTGATGGATATGCAAATGCCCGTGATGGATGGCTTAGAAGCCACCCAATCTATTAAAAGTCAGCCTCAAGAACCGGTGACGGCCATCGTTGCACTGACAGCAAGTAGCTTTGATGGCGAACGACAAGCGCTTCTAGCGGCAGGGTGCGATGATTTTCTCGCCAAGCCGTTTCGGGAAGCGGTGCTTTTAGACACAATTGCCCGACATTTAGGGGTGTGTTATCTCTACGAGGAAAACGAGAACGATCGATGCCAATGCCAGACAGCTCCGACTCTAGTTTTGGAGGATCGCTCCCTGCATCTATCTTTATCTCAAATGCCATCGGATTGGATTGAAGATCTACATCAAGCAGCACTCAAATGTCGGGATGATGTCATTCTCGAACTTGTCAAATGCATACCAGAATCTGATGCGGAATTGGCGAGTTTCTTACAACTTTGGGCTAATGATTTTCTATTCGAGCGTATTATCGAATTGATACAAGCAAAGTCGAGCACTAGTTCTCAAGAATCTATATTAGAGCTGAAAACACGGTAAAGAGATTTGAATTTAGGACTTTAGATTGTGTTTGTCATCTAAAATTGCGAGTAGAGCTAACAAACTTGGGTAGAGATAAGTCGTGATAATTTCAAGCATATTCAAGATGTTGAAATTTTGAATAGTTGATTTCCACTACTTTTTAACTAATTTTAGGCACTAAAAATTAAGCCAATAATGAACGGGAGTTAATTTCTTAGTGTTTCTTGTGCTATTTCGCCCGGTTTTTTCATTATGCAAGCCATTCAAGCCCACACACTTTCGGGCAATATTCTCATTGTTGACGACATTCCTGACAATTTGCGTTTATTATCTAAAATTTTGACCGATCGCGGTTATGAAGTGGGTAAAGCCCGCAGTGGTGCCATGGCTCTTAATGCCGTTCGCGCACAGATACCCGATCTTATTTTACTCGATATCAATATGCCGGGAACGGACGGCTATGAAGTTTGCCAGCGGCTAAAGTCTGACACCAGTACCCAAGATATTCCAGTAATTTTCATCAGTGCTCTCGATGAAGTTTGGGATAAGGTAAAAGCTTTTAATGTGGGTGGTGTCGACTACATTACCAAACCGTTTCAAGGGGAAGAAGTTTTAGCTCGAGTTGCCAATCAACTTCAAATTCGAGCCTTGCAAAAAGCTCTGAAAAACGAGCAAGAAAAGTCAGAGAACTTACTCTTAAATATTTTGCCTCCGGCCATTGTCGAGGAATTGAAGCAAAAACAAAGTGCCACCCCGATCGAATTTGAAGAAGCCTCCTTTCTCTTTGCCGATATCGTGGGCTTTACTCCCTTCTCTAGTGTCATGCCTCCCGATCGCGTCGTCAGTTTGCTAAACGACGTTTTTTCCACCTTCGATCGCCTGACGCAACAGCATGGCGTGGAGAAAATTCGCACCATCGGCGACGCCTATTTTATTGCCAGTGGCGTTCCCATCGCCCGTCGAGATCATGCAGAAGCGATCGCCGATATGGCATTGGATATGCAGCGGGAAATTCAACGGTTTTCCTGGTCTAATGGAGAACCCCTACAACTACGCATCGGCATTAATACTGGAGGACCCGTCGTCGGTGCGGTGATCGGCACTCAGAAATTCGCGTACGATGTTTGGGGAAATGATGTCAATCTCGCCTCGCGGATGCAATCCACGGGAGAACCCGGACGAATTCAAGTCAGCAAAGCCACCTATCATCGCCTGAGCAAGTGCTATCGATTAGAAAAACGCGGTGAGATCGACATCAAAGGTAAAGGAAGAATGACAACCTATTGGTTGCTCGACGACCACCTCTTGAGAGTAACGGGAAAAAGAGAATTAAAAATTAAAAATTAAAAATTCCCCGTACGGGATCGAAGAGAACGTAGGCTCGAGTAGAGAAATGCATCGATCGTCAATCATCCCGCATGACAATCAACCTCCAAAATCAACATCTCCAACTCATTCGCACTCATGCCGAACGTGCGTATCCCAATGAGTGCTGCGGCTTGATATTGGGTCGTTCGGGGATGGGGGGTTCGGGGAAGAGCGAAAAAGAGTCTATCAAGGTGTGGGAGACAAAGAATACATGGTCTGAAGATTCTCCAGGAACCCGTCAGTTCGATCGGGAGAGCAAAAACCCATTAACCCAAGAACGTCGGTATACGATCGCCCCGGAAGAGATGCTCGCCGCACAGCGTCACGCTCGCGATCTCCACCTG
>NZ_JADEXN010000088.1 GCF_015207075.1 Zarconia navalis LEGE 11467 | reverse complement strand
TCCCAGTACTGAGTCTGACAGTAAAATGTTAGTTGCAAAAGCTGATATCGCCCTATACCAGGCAAAAGAGGCCGGACGAGATCGGGCGGTCTTGTCGGTAAAAACGGTGTAGTGGCAAAACTAGAATGATGCTTTGACGACAGATTATTCAATCTATTTATAGCCGTTTTGTGTTCGAGAGGGTAGACCCCAACTCACTCAAAGGGGGTATGCACAGGGGCACAGTGGTGTCAACTTAAACAATTTAGTCACCAGGGCAAACGCATCTTAACCTGGATAATTGATGAGCCGGTGGCGAAGGTGCGCTCGTGTTTCTATCTTGCGGGGCGATCGCATAACGTGAATTATCCAGGTTAGGTTTTGACCCGATCTCAAAACGCCTACTACCGATAGCATTCAAGCTTTAGAAAGATAAATACTCGTGGGTAAACTCCGGTGTTGCAACCCGGAGTTTTCGCGTTATGCTCTATAAATTGAGGGGAAACAACTCGATCGAATTCATGAAATATTTAGCTCTGGCAACAGACTACGATGGAACCCTTGCCAAAGACGGACGGGTAGACGAGAAAACATTAAACGCGCTTGTTCGCTTCCGGGAGTCGGGAAGAAAGCTAATTTTGGTCACGGGGCGAGAACTCAACGAATTGCTGGAGATTTTCCCTCAAATTCAACAATTCCATCGGGCGATCGTCGAAAATGGGGCACTCCTTTACAATCCTCGCACCCAAGAAACTCGAATGCTGTGCCAACCCCCTCCAGTCGAATTCATCGAAACCCTACAAAAGCGGGGTGTAGCTCCCCTGCAAGTCGGACGGGCGATCGTTGCCACCTGGGAACCTCACGGGAAAACAGTGCAAGAGGCAATCGACCAAATGAAGTTACCTTTTCAAGTCACCCTCAACAAAAATGCAGTTATGGTATTACCCAACGGGGTGACCAAAGCCAGTGGCTTAAAAGAAGCCCTAGTGGATTTAAACCTGTCACCACAGCAAGTGGTGGGTGTGGGGGATGCAGAAAACGACCTGGCATTACTCGCCGGAAGTGGGTTGGGTGTTGCTGTTGCCAATGCCGTGACAGAACTCAAGGGACAAGCAGATTGGGTGATGTACGGCAAACGAGGTGCGGGGGTTCGGGAACTCATAGATCGACTCCTCGGCTCGAATCTGCCCCGTCGCCACAGATCTAGAAGCTCAAGGGAAATTTAGAATTAATTCGATCGGATAGTTCTGCTCGGTCTTATGGTAGACGATCGCTTAGGATGCCATCGAGCAAGCAAACAGTTCGGATCTGGGCTTCGGGTTTTGTCCCATTAGCAATTCGACGGTCGAATCTCTATTCGACCTTGGAGGATGCAGACTCGTCGGAAACTGCTGAGTTTAGGCTGGCTTGGAGCTTCCTCGCTAAGATTTGGACGTTGGGTTCTTGCAGCATGCTCGTATGACCGCCAGGGATATCGTGCAACTCGATGCCGAGGGTTGCGGACTTTTCCCAGCCCAGTAAGGGGTCTTCGGTTTGGCATCGGGCGGGTCGATCGATGCCAACGCCGTTTTTGGCTCGAAATAGCAAAATTTCCCCGTGAAAAACTTGAGATCGATATTCTTGCCACGCCACGTTCAAAATGGTGGAAAGGGAGATATTTTGTACGAACTTGGGTAAGGTGGTTTTTTGCTTCAGATAGTATCGATAGAGCTTCACTTTGAGTCGATTTCCCATTCTCTCGAGAAACTTTGTCAGCGGTGCCAACGATCGCGCAGCTTCGAGGGGATCGCATGCGGATTGCTTTGAGGGCTTAGAGGCCTGCCGATTGAGGGAATCGAACAAAGCCACCATCCCCACCCAATGTCCGCGAGCGTAGAGCTGTTGGGCAATTTCGACGGCCAGAACGCCTCCAAAACCCGAACCCCCGAGTAGATAAGGGCCAGCAGGTTGAACGGCTTGAATCATATTGCTGTAGCACTCGATCGAATCTTTCAGACGAGGATGGAGGATGGGATATCCCTTTTGTTGAAGGGGTTTCAATCCATAGATCGGTCGATCCGAACCCAGATGACGGGCTAAGTCTCGGTAGATTTCGGTATTCCCAAAAACGTCGTGAATGAGAAAAAACGGTCGTTTGGAGCCGCCCGGTTCGAGGGAGACTAGGGAACCATCGAGATGCAACCAAGCTGACGAGTTAATAGAACTTGTAGAGATTGAATTATTCATGGAAGGCGAAGAAAGCAACATCTCACGACAATGAGTTATCTCTGTATTCGTACCCAATTATGTTAATTTATTGGACGATAGTCATCTGTCTGCCGTAATTTCACTGTGATTTCACGTTCAAAATAGTTCGGGCAAGCTAGAATCTACGCAATTTGACGTAATTTATTCGAGGCGACTAGATACGATCGCCGTAAATACTTGCAGGCTAGACCAACGATTTTACCGATCGGGCTGCACGCGTTCGGCTCGGGCAGACAGAAAAAGGGCAAAGGAAAGAACCGAATTTGCGCGGGTCATCGATCTGAAGTGTTGGAGCGGTTTATCCGTGAATTTTCGGATTTAATTTGGGTACCAAATTGACTCGATTTTCCGAGCCACCTCAATTCCCGATTTTCGTAAATCCGCATGGGTTCCATCTAACAATACCGTAACGTGTCCCAATTTGCGCCCCGGACGAGATTCGGTCTTGCCGTACCAGTAAACCCGAGTATTGGGGATTTGCATCAGTTGCTGCCGTTTTTCTAGATAGTCGCTGTTTGAGGTCTCGTATCCGAGCAAATTCACCATTACCGCCCCGGCACAGGTCATCGCCGTACTGCCCAAAGGACGATCGGACACGGCCCGTAAATGCTGTTCGAATTGGGACGTTTCGCTCGCATCGATGGAGAAATGCCCGGAATTGTGAGTGCGGGGGGCAATTTCGTTTACCAACACTTTGCCGTCGCGGGTTAAAAATAGCTCGATGGCAAAGAGTCCTACCACCTGCAACTTTTCTAATATCGTCCGGGAGATCGCTTCAATACGTTCGATCGCCGCTGGTGGCACGTCCGTTGGAACCAGAACCCGCCGACAAACTTGGTCTTCCTGCTGCGTCTCCACGATCGGATAAATTGCGATTTCCCCGGAAGCATTCCGCGCCGCAATCACCGCTAACTCGCGATCGAACGGGATAAACTCTTCTAAAAGTAACGATGGCTGTTTGGACTTATCCCAATTGACCTTCAACCAGTCTTGCCAAGTCGCTTTCAAGCTATCCCAATCTTTTAAAATCGCCGTTCCCCGCCCGTCGTAACCGTGGCGGCGCGCTTTGAGTACCACGGGAAATTGCAACTCGGGGAGAGGTTTGTTGGGGGTGAGGGTGAAGAACTTTGGCACCGGAACGCCCAAATCTTGCAGGAAGCTGCGCTGGTGGTACTTATCCAGCAGGGGGGCGAGGGATTCGAGTGAGGGACGGAAGCACACCCCTTGCCGCGCCAGTTTCGACAGGGCTTCGAGATCGACAAATTCGTTCTCGAAGGTAATAACATCGCAGCGTTGGGCGAGTTGGGCCGTTGCGGTGGCATCGGCAACCGGGGCCAGAACGATCTCCACCGCTGTCGCAGCAGCGGGATCCTTAGGACTGGGGGTTTGAACGATCGCATCGATGCCCAGCTTCTGCGCTGGCGGACACATCATCCAAGCCAGTTGTCCGCCGCCAATGATGCCGACGCGATCGATTTTCTGGGTTTGGGGTTGTTCGATGGAATCTCGATTGGGGGTAGATGTTTTCACTGTCGGTAATGGGGATGGGAGGGGGAGACAAGGGAGACAAGGGAGACAAGGGAGACAAGGGAGACAAGGGAGACAAGGGAGACAAGGGAGACAAGGGAGACAAGGGAGACAAGGGAGAGGGGGGACGCTCCGGATGCCCAGATGGGAAGATGGAGAGAAAAATTTACCCATTGTCAATTGTCAATTGTCAATTCTCTCCCGATGCTCTCATACCCTCCCAAAGTGCATAAGTTCGACTCCCCCAGAAATAAGTAACTATAGAGCAACGATCGCGACTTAGCGACATCGCTATTGGTTTTAGCTCGGAATGGTAAGGGTGTTTGGAGAATCATTTGAAGAGTCAGTTGTGTGTATACCATCGAGCGAGGGGTACCAAAGAGTGGAGGAATGGAGATTGTGGTGGATATTTGCCTACTTAAGCCCATCGGGAGAATGCCGAAGTGAGGTGATGAGCGATGCCTGGACATTTTTTCATGGGTCGTTTCTCGACACTTCAGAGGGGGAAAATTTGACGATCGCCGTCGTGACGCAGAAGTTATTTGGACTAGTTCGCAGCAGTTCAGAGAACTCGAACCATGCCGAACTGTGCCTGCGCGGCTATATTTCCAATCAAATTCGATTCGCTTGCGACCGATTAGCCGCCCAATTTGGCGAACAATACGGTTTTTGCGCGCGGGATTTGTGGTCGTTCGTGTTGAATGACGTACCGCCCGATCGCATGAGATTGTCGCCGACTGGATATCAATCCACCGCCGATCGGATCTTAGAAACCTTCGATCCCGATCGGGGAAGTTTGAATACCTACATCGATCGCCTCGTCAAACGACAGCCAGAGTTGAAGCAATGCTTGCTCCAACATGGTGTCTATTTGGCAACGGCTTGGGGAATTTTAAACAATACCACCGTACACAAGCTTGAAGATGTGTTGAGTCAGTTCTACAACAAAACTGCCGTTGAAGTTCGGCAAGCCTGCCAGCTTTTGCGAGCTTTCCATGCTGTTTACAGTCGCAATCGAATCCAAGATCGCACCCAACGCACCGGAGGGGGTCGGTGCAAACCACCCACCACCGAACAGCTAGAGCAAATGACTCAATTCATCCACGATCGAGGGAATACAACGTTCCCATCAGAGACGAATGAGGTGCTGGGTTTGCTCAAAGATATTGCGGCCGATTTGCGCCACCATCACATCTACAAGAAAACGGGAAATTTACCGCCGGGTGTAATGGTCGATCCGCAATTTGGATACGACATCCCAGACAACAAACCCCCTTATGAGGGTCAGGGTGATGATGGGGATCGGGAGATTGAAGAATTCTTGAGGCAGTATCGCCAACAGTTACTCCACTGCCTGGAGAAAGCGATCGATCGGGTTATCGAGGTGCGGGTTGAGGGATTTCGCAAGCAAACGAGCAAAAAAGATCCCCACAAAGGCGATCGCAAAGCCAAAAAGTTTCTGGCGGCGATGGAATTACACCAGTGCGATCGCCGTTCCATGGAAGAGATTGCTCTAACATTGGGGCTAAAAGACCAACCGACGGTTTCAAAATTGCTGAAGTTAAAAGCCTTTCGCACCGACGTGCGCCACTATACCTTACAGTTGCTGCGCGATCGCGTTATAGAACTGGCCGGACAATATCTCGATCCCGATCGCCTGCAACATCTCGATCGCCTCCTCGATGAAGTGTTAGGCGAACGAATTGATGAAATGTTCGGGTCAACTGAACATATTTTGGCCGATCGCATTTGCCGCTACTTAGACCGCAGATAATCCGAATCAGACAAAGCCCCAATGAAGACCAACGCACTGAACCCCTTAAAATCAAGCGCAGCCGGATTCCGACTGTCTCCCGAGACGATCGCCCGCGCTGCCGAACTCAGCCAATCCGTACCCGCATTCGAGCAGCAGTGGCCCGTTTACCTGCGAGCATTAGGACTGTTTGGATTCGAGGAATGGCTGGGAAATCGCATCCCGGATTTGCCCTTTCGCAGCGATGGCTGTTCCCTATTCCATCCCGGTTATGCCAGTTTTATCGACGCCGCCTGCTGTTTGGAAGTGGGAGATTTTTCGTTGTGCGCGATCGCCACGAGTAACAGCGATTTACCTATTGCAGTTCCCCGAGGGGCGATCGAACTGCCGGAGTTTGCAGCGCAATTCTACGTTTTGATGGAAGTTTGGGAGGAAGAAGATTGGGTGCGCCTCTGGGGTGGTACGACCAGAAGTCGCCTCCTGGGTTCTCTCGATACCCTGGCGGTGGAGGCAAATCGCGATTGGACGTATCCCCTCCCCGCCAGTAGTTTTGACTGGGAACCGGATGACTTGTTGTTGCAACTGCGATGCCTAGATGCCGATGCCATTGCGATGCCCATGTCATTATCCACCATCGAACCCGCGCGATCGCTCTCCACCGAACTGCACGCTAAGCTTGCCACAGTCAAACCCCAACTGCAAGGGGGGATTCGTCAGCCGTGGCAGGTGTTTTCCTGGGATGAGGCGGTGATGTTGTTGGAAAATCGAGATGAACTCGATCGGTTGTACGATGCCCAAATCGCTCCCAAACCCGTCCCCACAGAAGTTACCGTCGAACCACAATCGACTCTTTTCTCTCCTTCTCCCGCTACAAGCACTGTAATTTCAAAACCGGGCGATGAATTCAACCGACTCTTAGATTGGTTGCAGGGCATTGTCAGCACCCAATGGAGTCTACCGGGAACATTCTTACCCTCAACGGGAATCCGGTTTTGTCACCTAAGTCGTGCATTACGTCATGGGAAAACCGAACCGATCGATCCTCAAAATCTCCGTCGAGAGATCGCTCAATTGTATGCCAGCCAACCGGCAAAAAGCGATTCAGAAAGTCATTTAAAACGCATCGTTCCCTCCCAGATGAGCGATGGCAATGCCTTGGCGTATTTGATTCAATCGGTAGATGACGAAGGGATTCGGCGGCAGGCGGTGGATTTGTTGCAGGAGTTCGAGCCAGAACATCCCATCCTGAAAGCCTCGCGGGAGAAAGATTTGGGCATCGATCTCGAAGGATGTTCGATCGCCTTGCGGGTTCTGTTGATTCCTCGGCTGGACGATCGATATTCAGTACTGGTGCGAGTTTATCCAACGGGAGAAAGTCGATTTTTGCCCGAGGGGTTGCAACTGGCCATCCTCGATGAAGGCGGGAACGAACTCGTCGCGCACACCGCCCGAGAACGGGACGATTGGATCGATCGTCCTTTAATTGTGGAAGAGGGCGAGCGTTTCGGTATTAGAATAACTCTCAACGAGTCTAGCGTCACCGAAACGTTTGCGGTCTGAGGCGACTGATAATTGCGGTGTTTACACTTGGAATTCGATCGGGTCTGCTATGAATGAAAATTACGCGATTCTCTTGACCTTTGGCACGGGAAAAGATAATGGTTTGTCTGTCGTTGCCAAACTACTCCGAGATGGCCAACAGATCGAAACACGGAAAAGACGCTCAATTGCCGCACTTCCGGATCTCCAAGATAAATACGCTCGCTGGAAGGAGCACTACATCCAACAGACCACGCGAATCACTATTCCCCCAGCAATCAGCAATCACTCCAGCCTCGATGATTGCCAAAATGCAGCTAGGGAACTGAAAGCTTATCTAGAGCAATGGTTCGACAGTCCGAAATTTGAAACCTTAAAGGAGTGGATTATCGGTCGCGTTCTAGGGTTACCCGATCCATCCGTCCCCATTTTCTTTGAATTTGATACGTGCTCCCACGAGCAAAATACGTTCTTGCGTCGTTTGCCCTGGTCTTGCTGGGATTTATTTGACGAGTTGCCCAATGCAGATGCAGCATTGAGTATTGCTTACGGCAAACCCATGGAATCCCGCTTGAGAAATCTCAAAATCTTAGCGGTTTTCGGCAGCGATGAAGGGGGAATCGATTTAGAAGCCGATCGACGCTTTGTCAGTCAGTTGGAACAATGGGGCGCTCAAGTTCGCAACTTATCTTGCCCCGAACCCGAAAAGCTATACTCCAGACTCAAACACCGTGCTTATGATGTCTTATTTTTTGCCGGCCATAGCCTGAGTACTGACGAGCAGCGCAATGGAGAAATTTTACTCCAACCTCAAAGACCGGTATCGATGAAGCAACTGCTCCCTTGCCTGCATACTGCAGCACGCAGAGGGTTAAAGCTGGCGATTTTCAACTCCTGTGATGGCTTGGGGTTAGCGGATTTGCTCATCGCGAAGGCTAAAATTCCGTCGGTCGTTGTTTTCAGAGAACCGGTTCCCGACGAAGTTGCCCGTCGTTTCTTAGAATATTTTCTCCAAGAGTTTTCTAACGGAACGCCACTGTTTCGAGCCGTGCGAGAAGCTCGCAATCAACTTCAATTTTTAGAAGATCGTCCTGAGAATCCCTTACCTTGTGCCAGTTGGTTACCCGTGGTTTGCCAGAATCCCAGCCAATCGGAACTGGTTTGGGACAAAACCACTAGGAAAAGATGGTGGAAAATTGGGGCGGCGCTACTGGCATTCGTCGCATTGAGTGGTGCGGCGATCGAGTTCTGGACAAGGATGCGTAGTCCTGATGTAGTGTTGAGTCGAGGTGAAACATTAGTAATGGCCTCTCAAACCAATAATGCAAAGGAAAGAGGACTGGCGGCGATGGGCGATCGAAACTGGGAAGATGCGATCGCCGCCTTTAGACAATCGCTCAATCAAGAACTCCAAGAAAACGAAACGTTACAGATAAAAGATTCTCTCGATCCCGAGACGTGGATTTATCTAAATAATGCGATCGCCGAACAAAAAGCAGAAAACCAAATCGGTCAGCTCGCACAATTAGCAATTTCAGTTCCAGCGAAAGATAAACCCGGAGAACAACTAATTTCTAAAGAATTTTTGCAGGGAGCGGCATTACGACAAGCGGAATTTAATTGTGGGGTTGAAAAACTCATAACTGCAATTAAAAACTTAGATATTTCTTTGGATTGCGTACCTGAAGATAACAATAATTTTATTCATATTACGATTGCTAACGATTTGAGCAATGAAGATATATCAAAATATGTGGCTGCAGAGCTTTCAAAAACTTCAATTCTTGGCACGATCGGTCACTTTTCAAGTGCTGCTTGTATTAAGGCGGGAAAAGTTTACGATCGCAATGAAGTCGTGATGATTTCTCCAACTTGTACTTCCACTTCTATTCAAGAATCATTAGGATTTAGCGATTACTTCTTTAGAACCGTTCCGAATGATGCGGTAGCAGCAAAAAGTCTTTGGTCTAAAGTTAAAACAAATAATGCAGAAGTTGCGATCGCGTACTCTAGAAATTCAGAGTATTCGGAATCTTTTAAAACAGCTTTTGAAAAACAAATTCCATCAAAAAAATATACTTATATTTGTGATGAATTAGAAGATAACTTTTATGCCCCTGGTTGTGCTGAAGCAGCGAAAGCAGAAGGAGCAAATTTCCTACTGTTAGTACCGACAACAACCCAAACTTTAAACGCGACCCTGAGTATCTTAACCCATTTAGATTGGAAGCTCGTACCCTTGGGCAGTGATTCTGTCTACAACTCCGCAATTATAGATCCGGATGGCTATGGAAAACAAGCAGCGGAAACCGGATTGCAAATCTACGTATCTTGGCATCCCAGTCTAAATCCGAATAACCGAACGGATTTTGAGAAAAATGCTACCCGAATGTTCGATTTTGAAGACTGGAATTGGCACAGTCAGTCTTCCTATGATGCAATGTCAGCTTTGACACAGGGGATTCGGGAACTAGATGGCGTTCTCAGTGGAGAAAAACTGATGCAAAAATTACGCAATCCTGACTTTGCTGCCGATGGAGTGGTGGGAGAAGGTAGCGTGAAGTTTTTACAAAATGGCGATCGGGATTTGCGCGATTTTGAAGATAAAATTGGAGCGATTATTGGGGTAGAAGAATATCGAGATGAAACTGGAGTAACTGACTATCGTTTCGTACGAGTTGA
This sequence comes from Zarconia navalis LEGE 11467, assembly GCF_015207075.1. GTDB lineage: Bacteria > Cyanobacteriota > Cyanobacteriia > Cyanobacteriales > Geitlerinemataceae > Zarconia > Zarconia navalis. The sequence continues at coordinate 2,438 of NZ_JADEXN010000088.1, read as the reverse complement.
CGAATAAATATTTGGAATCATTGGGTCTTTATTTGTGCGGTTCAATTTCAATTGAACCTGAAACTCAAACACTTTTGATTATTCCACCAACTTCTCTAAAGCATCGCGATTTTTAATGACGATCGAACCGCCACGTTTGTATTCAACAATGGCATCAATTTTCTTAAATAAACGGACACATTCTTCATAGGTGATTCCGATGCTGCGGGCAACTTTTTGGTGGGGAAGTTTGAACTTTAGCTGCTGTTTTCCATTAATGGCAACCGTGCCATAGCGATCGGCATAATATCGAATTAGGCGTACCAAGCGGACGATCGCTCGTTCGGAAATCAGTCCGTGAACGGTTCCGTGGAGTTGTTGCAAGCGGCGATCGAACACTTCTAAAATCCGAAAGGCAACTTCTGGCGTGTGGCGAATGGTATCGAGTAATGCTTTTCGGGCGATCGTTAAAACTTGAGATTCGACTTCACAAATGACCGTTGCCGGTGCAATTCCATTTCCAAAAATTGCCGGTGCAGCAAATATTTCTCCGGGTGAAATTATCCGAATTAAGGTTTCTTTGCCGTTGGCAGCATTTTTTTTGATTTGCAATCCTCCATCAATTAAAGCATGGAGAGATTCAGGGAGTCGATCGCCTTCGCAAGCGACAATTTCATCTTTGAAATAGTTTTGGATGTGAGTATGGGGTTGCAGAAACTTCAGAGATGATACATCTAAGTCTTTGAGTACCCAAACTCGGGTGAGTTGTTCGATGGATGCTGGCATTGGGCAATCTAATTTTGAGTCTCAACAAAAATTTCAACACCCATTCACAAAAAAATCGGTTTATGAGCTAGCTCAAAGACAAAACACCTAAACCACTGTCACACTAAGATTAACATCGAATTTTACACAGAGGAAGACCGACCCAAAAGATAGATTTTCAAGCGGCATCTGGTCATCTAACCGATCGAACTTTTTATTTGTTTAGGAAGAAGCAGACATGACGAATACAGTTTTTAGTTCCCATTCATCTGCATCAACCACTCTTAGAGAACTCATCCAATATCCCGATCGAGGTTTATCAAAGAAAGTTCTGCTTGCAGATGAAAACTGCCAATATACGCTATTGTGCTTAAGAAAAGGCACGAACATTTCCGAGCATACGGCAAGCCGAAATGCATCGATTACCGTTATTGAAGGTTATGGCACTTTTACCCTCGAAGAAAAAGAAATTCTCTTAGAACCGGGAGTCTTTCTCTTTATGCCGGCAAATACACGTCATGCCGTGAAAACCCGAGATAATCTTGCCTTTCTCCTCACACTTTCCGAACCTTCTCAACCCAAAAATCAACTTAGTAAACACACTATTGATGTGGTGAAATCCACGGCCCCAATCCTGAAAAAAAACGGCAAGCAAATCACCACTCGGATGTACGAAATTATGTTTGGAAACCATCCCGAGGTGAAAGAACAGTTCGATGCATCCGCGCAAGCCGATGGTTCTCAACCCACCAAACTGGCAACGGCAATTTACAGCTACGCCAGCCACATCGACAATCTCGACGCTTTAAAATCCGCTGTGGAAAAAATTGCCCATCGCCACGTGCAAACCCACGTCACAGCCGAACAGTACCCGATCGTGGGAGAGAGTTTGTTGCAAGCGATGAAAGATGTTTTGGGCGAAATTGCCACTGATGAGGTGATGGCAGCCTGGACGGAAGCGTACGGTGTCTTAGCGGAAATTTTCATTAACCGGGAGCATCAAATTTACGAGTCCCAGGGGGTATAGCCTCTCAAGCTGGACACTCCAAAAATTGGCAAAAAAAAATTCCCTGTCTTCAAATAAGACAGGGTAAAATGCGTAGAAAGGTGGAGAAACAATCGATTCGACTCTCGCTTAAAATCACTCGAAAATTGAGCGTTTGTTTCTATAGTTCTAATATCCTAAATTTCACAACAAGAAGCCGCGATCGAGATCTGCCCCTGATGGTGAGATCGATCTTGACAAGTTGTGAGTTGATGGCTAGCAAGTTAGCGTAGAGTAAGCGATCGAAATGACCCACTCTACGCAACTACTATTTTTTTCAGAACAAAGAAATGGGGAATGGCCGCGCACAGAAGACGGGGAGAAATCCCCTTGTGGTTTCCCCGATACCGGTCGTCGTTGTGTAAGTCCGATCGCAATCTCAATCTAATCTGGCAAACAGAGATTCGGCGCGCACAGTCCCGGTAATTTCAAATTCCGCACCTGCATCGTTGCCAAATCCACCCGACAAATTCGATGGTTATTGGTGTCGGCAATGTAGAGATAACCTCCCGCGACGCTTAAACCCGAAGGTTCGCGAAGATCTTCTCCCGTTCCCAGAACCGTTTTACAGAAGCCGGTTTGCGGATTCACCTGCTTGATTTTGTGATTGTAGGTATCCGCCACCCACAGATGGCCACCCGCATACTCC
>NZ_JADEXN010000087.1 GCF_015207075.1 Zarconia navalis LEGE 11467 | reverse complement strand
GCTGCTACTTTTATATTTGGGGCACTCGTCCGGGGATGGGGGTTTGAGTGGGCCCACGAACTAACCGATCTTACCCACTTACCCGGCCCGTTTCCCTCACCCCCCGCCCACTGGTTCGTCAATCGCCAATATCACTGGCGTCATCACTTCGATAACCAAGATGCCTACTTTTGCGGGGCGCTGACATTCGTGGATCGACTTATGGGAACTGCACTATCTATCAAAGGGAAAACCATTGCCGTCACCGGGGCTTCGGGAACCCTAGGACGATCGCTGCTGCTGCATCTGCGCACCACGGGGGCAAAACCGATCGCCTTAACATCTAGCACCGAAACCGTGACGGTAACCATCAATGGGGAAAATGTCACCATTCCCACCGTACGCTGGCAAATTGGCAACGAAACCGAATTGGCACAATTGCTCGAAAAAGTCGATATTTTGGTTCTCAACCATGGGGTCAACGTCCATGGGGAACGTACGGCCGAGGCGATCGAGCGATCGTATCAGGTCAACGCGCTGTCGGGTTGGCGGTTGATGGAACTCTTTCTAGCCACCGTTCGTACTAATAAGGACATTGCCTGCAAGGAAGTTTGGGTTAATACCTCCGAAGCAGAAGTTTCCCCGGCATTCAGTCCCCTCTACGAACTCAGCAAGCGCACCCTGGGGGATTGGGTGACGCTGCGGCGATTGGACGCACCTTGCATTATTCGCAAGCTTATTTTGGGCCCGTTTAAAAGCAATCTCAATCCCATTGGTGTGATGTCAGCCGATTCGGTGGCCAAAAAGGTCGTTAAAGCAGCGCAAAGGGATGCGCGCAATATTATCGTCACCATTAATCCAATTACCTGGATTGCGTTCCCCATCAAGGAGTTTTTGGTATCGCGGTACTTCAAACTGTTCAGTCGTCCGGCAACCGCCGCGCATCCGGCGCAAACCAAGTCAGTTGCGGCGAATCGCGATCGTTGAGGGGTTTGCGTTTGAGTTGACGATCTTTATATCGGTATTAAGCTCGGTATTAAGCGCATCGTGTCATCGCGTCGTCGGTGCGATCGACATCCAGATAACCCGTCTTTAGGTTGTTCTCGAACGTTAGATTTGCGCTCGTGGCTTTGGGTGCGCGTCAGATCGCCACCGGCAGCAACGCTTCTAATGGGTTTTTTGCTACTATGATACGTGGTTTGAATTTCCAAAGTGGTTGGAGAGTTGCCTAAAGCGAATATCTCCTTAAACTTAAAAGCCAGCATTAGAGGCAAACAAAGGTCTAAAAACCTCTGAAAAACTGTGACTCGCGTGCGAGCGCGACAACGATCGGGCGTGCATCTCACTGACACCCACAAGCGCGTGTTAGGCCCTTCAAGTGTATCTATCCATTTGCGAGCCAATTCGCAAAGTTTCCAGAATTTCTCATAACTCTTGCGTATAACATCAGAGGCACGTTTCACATTTCGTGTCTGGTGCGAACTTGAATTGCGGCTAACAAGGTTTCATACCGTTTGAGCGGGTTCAATTAGACGATGCTTAGTCTTCTTCCTGGCTACCAAATTAGTGTTTTAGTCTACGAAAGTACGACTTCTTTTATTTATCAAGGATATCGAGAGCAAGACGATCGTCCGGTCGTTTTAAAAGTTCTCAAACCTGATTATTGCAATTCTACAGAACTAGAGCGATACCAACGAGAGTATAGTATTACTCGTCGTTTGGATTTTGAGGGAATTATTCAAGCTTATGCCCTCGAAAAATATCAAAATACATTGGTGATGGTTTTAGAGGATTTTGGTGGCAAATCCTTGAAATCTTTAATGAAAGAACGAGAGTTTACCCTCTCTGAGTTTTTGACGATCGCCATTCACATCGCAGAGATTTTGGGGCAGGTTCACTCAGCCGGCGTCATCCATAAAGATATTAACCCCTCCAATATTCTATTTGTTCCCGAGTCCGGGCAAGTTAAATTAATTGACTTTGGCATTTCAACGGGAATGAGCCACGATCGAATGCCCATTCAAAATGCCCAAGGACTAGAGGGAACGCTGGCCTATATGTCCCCGGAGCAGACGGGTCGGACGAACCGAGAGATCGACTATCGCGCGGATTTTTATTCTTTGGGGGTGACGTTCTACGAATTGCTAACGGGAACGCTACCGTTTCAAAGCAAAGATGTTATGGAATTGGTGCACGCTCACTTAGCGATCGCGCCCATACCACCTCACGAAATCCGCCCGGAATTGCCCCAAGCGGTTTCGGAAATTGTTATGAAAATGTTGCAAAAAACCCCCGAAGATCGGTATCAAAGTGCTTGGGGAATTCAAGCCGATTTAGTTCTGTGTTTGATGCAACTCGAAGCCACGGGGTTAATTGAAGATCTCGTGCCTGGGGAAAATGATGTCACCCAAAATTTTCATATTCCCGCTGGGCTTTACGGTCGAGAACGAGAAGTTGAAACCTTGCTAGCAGTGTTCGATCGGGTTGCGTCGCCACAGAAGAATCAGGTTGCCTCTCCGGCCGCAAATTCTGCACCCTCGAGAAGCGATCGTTCCGCTGTGAGTCTCTCACCATCCTCCTCGAAAACGGCTCGACCGAGTACTGAGTTTATCCTAATATCGGGATATTCGGGGATGGGAAAATCCGCATTGGTCGCCTCAATTCACCGCCCCATCGGCCAAAAAGAAGGATACTTTATCTCGGGAAAGTTCGATCGGCTTCAGGAAAATATTCCCTACTCGGCAGCGATCTCCGCCTTTGGAGATTTCGTCCGCCAACTGTTAACTCACACCGAGGCGCAGTTATCCCAATGGCGAGGGAAGCTGGCTGAAGCCCTTGGGGAACAAGGGCAAGTCATTATCGATGTCATTCCCGAATTACAACTGATTATTGGCGAACACCCCCCCCTCACACCCTTGGAACCTGAAGCCGAACGAGAGCGGTTTGCCGAGGTTTTTCAAAAGTTCGTCCGAGTTTTTTGTATCAGTCCCCACCCGATCGTCCTATTTCTCGACGATCTGCAATGGGCGGACGATGCCACCCTCGACCTCATCGAACAATTACTTATCGATGAAGAGATTCAATATTTACTATTAGTGGGGGCCTGTCGCAGCAATGAAGTCGGTTCGGCCCATCCGCTGATGGTATTGCTCGATCGCTTGCACGATCGCGCCTGCACCGTCGAGCAACTAGAACTCGAACCTCTAGAACTCGAACCGATCGTTCAATTGATAGCCGATACGTTGCACAGCGACGAGCGCACCGTGAAACCTTTAGCGGCACTAGTCAAGTATAAAACCAACGGAAATCCCTTTTTTATTCGGGAATTTTTGAAGACCCTCTATGCCGAAAAATTGTTAGTCTTTGATGAAGAGTCAATCGGTTGGCAGTGGGATATTACGCAAATCGAAGCTATGGGGATGACCGATAATGTTGTAGGCTTAACCATTGCCAAGTTAAAAACATTACCCGAATCCACACAACAACTGTTGAGTTTGGCGGCTTGTATGGGGAAGGATTTCGATCTCCATATTATTGCGGCGATTTCTCAAAAATCTGTTTCCCAAACCTTTCACAATTTGATTCCCGCTCTTGTTGAAGGCTTAGTTCAACCCACATCGGAAACGAGTTCGAGTCTGGCAAATTCTCATGATTCTTCGGTATTAATCGCTCAATATAAGTTTTTGCACGATCGAGTTCAACGTGCGGCCAATGCCCGCCTCGATGGGGTAACGAAACAGAAAATTCGGTTTCAAATCGGCAAAACTCTCTTAGAAAGAGTACGAGAAGATCGGCGATCGGAAATGCTATACCCGATCGTCGATCACTGGAATGCAAGTTTCAAGACGATTGAAAATAAGAAAGATAAAGTCGAACTCGTTGCATTGAACTTAGAAGCCGCTCGAAAAGCCAAAGATGAAATGAAATACGACTTGGCTCTCGACTATCTCAAAGCTGGCATTCAAAGCTCTCCAGAAGAAATTTGGCTTTCGGAGCGTTCTCTCGCATTTGCAATTCATAAAGAAAGAGCCAAAGTTGAATATCTAAATGGAAACTTAGAGAGATCGAAAATCTTAGTTCAATACTTGCTAAATCAGGCAACATCTCCTATTGAGAAAGCCGAATTTAAAAATATTTTAATCGCACAGTATACTCTAGAAACTCAGTACGAACGGGCGATAGAAACGGGCTTAGAGACGCTGAAATCCTTAGGATTTAATTTGCCCAATTCTAACTTAGATTCGTTATTAGAGCGCGATGTCGAAAATCTAGAAAGCCAAATGGCTCAAGGTGACATTGCACGCTTAAAAGAGCTTCCAGAAATATCAAGGATTGATATCGCAATTATCATTAAGCTTTTAAGAAATTTAGCTTCTCCTATTTTTTTAAAGAACAAAAAGCTTTTTGGAATTATCAATCTCAAAATTATCGAACTTTCCCTCAAATACGGTCAAGCTCCTGAATCTTCAACGGCTTACGCTTCCTACGGTATTTTACAAAATATTCTCTTCGAGAATCCAGTCCGAGGTTTTAAATTCGCCACATTAGGGGTGGAAGTGAGCGATCGGGCTATGGCTCCCGCTCACAAGTGCGAAACCTCAATGAAGCTGGGTGCTTATTTAATGCCTTGGGTAAAACCCTTAAGAAATAGTTTGAATGTTTTTGAGACAGGATATCGGGCGGGAATTAACTCTGGAGCACTGCAATTTTCCGGTTATACTCTTGTCTATAAGCTTCTAACATTATTTTATGCAGGAACGAATTTAGGATATATTCTCTCAGAAATTCCAAATTTTTTAACTCTGTGTCAGAAAACTCAAAATATCTGGGCAATTGACACCATTTCGGGACTCAGATTTCCACTTCTAAATTTGTGCGCTCAAACTCAAAATTATCTTGAGTTTCAGAGTGAAGATATGGAAGAATCTGAGTACTTGGCAAATTGTGAAGCTCATCAAACTGTCATCTCGGTTTGTCTTCATCATCTTTACAAACTACAAATTTTTTACCTTTACGGTAACTATTCTTCAGCTTTAGATTCGGCGATCGCTGCAAGAGAAAATTTAGCGACGATCGAAAGCACGATGTCCATTGCTGAGTATCAATTTTTCTACGGCTTGACCCTCGCCGCACTTTATCCATCAGCAAATAGCAATCTGCAAAAACAATATTGGCAAACCTTAGAAGCCATTCAAAACCAGCTCGAACGTTGGACGAGCCACTGTCCGGAAAATTTCGAGCATAAATGCTTGCTGCTATCTGCAGAAATGGCTTGGATTTCCGATGCAATTTTGGAGGCAGTCGACCTTTACGATTTCGCCATCGCCTCGGCAAAAGAAAACGAATTTATTCAACACGAAGCACTCGCCAACGAACGCGCGACCAAGTTTTGGCTGGCGCGAGGAAAAGAAAAAATTGCCAGCCTTTATTTGAACGAAGCCTATCGCGGCTACCAACGTTGGGGAGCCTCTCGAAAAGTCGAAGAATTAGAGTCGAAATACGCTTATTTACTGACTCCTTCTCCCATTCACTCCAACTTTCCCGATTCCCTCACTCTCAATGGGAAATTTAAGTCTTCGATGACGGTTACCTTTAACTCCACGCGCACTCGTGCGGGATCGTTAGATCTCGTGGCTGTTACGAAAGCCGCTCAAGTTCTCTCCGGAGAAATTGTGTTGACTCAACTGCTCGATAAATTGATGCATACGATCGTGGCGAATGCAGGAGCAACCACGGGGTTTTTGATGCTAGAACGAGACGATCGGTTGACCATCGAGGCGATTAAAAGCGTCGGTTCCGACACCATCGCGTTGCAAGAATCGATTCCTGCCAACCAGATCGATCGTTTACCGCTTTCGGTGATTAACTATGTCGCCAGAACCCACGAAAATGTCGTCTCTAGCGATCCGGCAACGGAATCTGCATTTGCAACCGATCCTTATATCCAGTTGCATCAACCCAAATCAATATTGTGTGCGCCAATTCAAGGCCAAGGAAAGTTGATCGGTCTTGTTTATCTCGAAAATAACATTACCTCTGGAGCCTTTACCGACGAGCGGCTGGATGTATTGATGCTCCTGTGCGCTCAAGCGGCGATTGCTTTAGAAAATACGCGTTTGTATCACGATCTCCAGCAGTCGGAAATGCGCGAGCGAGAGAGAGGCTCGCAGCTCAAACAGTCTTTAAAAGATCTCCAAGAAGCTCAATTAAAACTCGTTCAAGGCGAAAAAATGGCAACTTTAGGTCAGCTAGTGGCCGGAATTGCCCACGAAATCAACAATCCCGTCGGCTTTATTGCGGCGAATATCAGCCACGCGCAAGGATATATTGAAGATTTAAAAAGCTTGCTCGAACTGTATCAGGACTTTTATCCCGATCCGGTTCCTGAAATTGTTGATGAAATTGATAGCATCGATCTCGACTTTATTATCGAAGATTTACCGAAAATTATTGGTTCGATGCAAGTGGGAACCGATCGCATTCGCCAAATCAGCAAATCCTTGAGAACGTTTTGTCGCAGCGATACTTCTGCAAAAGTATTAGTTGATATTCATGAAGGAATTGACAGTACTTTAATGATTTTAAAACACCGATTGAAAGCCAACGATCGACGCCCGGAAATCGATATAATCCGGGAATACGGTCAGTTGCCGTCGGTAAACTGCTATGCCGGACAACTCAATCAGGTGTTTATGAATATCCTCGCCAATGCGATCGATGCATTTGATGAATTCAATCAAAATCGAACCTATACCGAAATCAAACAGAACCCCAATCAAATTAAAATTAAGACCGAACTCAATGACATTGGCGATCGCGCGGTCGTACGCATTGAAGATAACGGTAATGGTATGCCGGAGGAGGTTCAGCAAAAAGTCTTCGAGCATTTATTTACAACTAAACCTGTCGGCAAGGGAACGGGGTTAGGGTTATCGATTTCTCGTCAAATTGTTGTCGAAAAACATAGGGGTCAGTTAAGCTGTTACTCAGTCCCCGGAGAAGGCACTCAGTTTGCCATCGAGATTCCCCTCTCTTAATCGGGAGCTCGAGCTTTGCTACATTAGATGTAAACAGATGTAGAACAGCATCTATTACTCTAAGTTATCGGTACGGTCTTTGGGAATTGTTTGTCGTGTAACGAGATTCAACATCAAGTCGCTGCCTAAATTACCCAATCCGACGGAAAATAAGGTAAGCTCGTTAAGCATTGTTACGATCGTTTCTCTGGTATCTCATAGGTATCATTGCCTCTTTCTGGGGTAAATCTATACCTCGAAGAAGGGCATAGGGTAACTTTGGGAAAGCCATCGCGTGCTTCCTGAGTCTGTTTGAGAAAAAATGATGCGGCATGTCTTCGTCACAGCGTTGTTAATAGATCCACAACCCGTGGGGAGGAGTATTTACTTTGGAGGCTAGTCCATCCGATAACTTAAATCGAGAAGACGATCGACTTCTGTTTGCAGAAGAAACTGAAGATCGAGCGGCTATCCAAGACTACCACGAACGGCCTTGGAAAGTTTTGATTGTTGATGATGAAGAAGAAGTTCATAAGATTACAAAATTAGCCTTAAAGGAATTGACATTTGAAAACAAACCGCTGCGGTTTTTGAGTGCTTATTCGGGAAAAGAAGCAAAACAGTTAATTGAAGCTCACCCAGATATGGCAATTGTTTTGCTCGATGTGGTGATGGAAACCGAAAATTCTGGGCTAGATGTGGTCGAGTATATTCGGAATGTTTTAGGAAATCAGATGGTTCGCATCATTCTCCGCACGGGTCAGCCAGGACGGCTACAGGAGAATTTGATCGTTCTAAAATACGATATTAACGATTACAGAACGAAAACCGAACTCACCGTTCAAAAGCTATTTACGACGGTGGTCACATCTCTAAGAACCTTCAGTGTTTTGATCGGGATGATCTAACATCTCGCTTTAAACATTGGAGGCGGGTTGCGAGGCGATCGCGTTTGTCAGTATTCAGCAGCAGGGGAAGCTCGCAATTGAGAATTGGGGAGATACGCAGACAGGCAAATTTACGATTCATATACCCAATCCCCTCGCTTCTCCTGCTTCCTCTGCTCTCATCTCCCCATAAAAGCTGGTATAATCTCGCCTGGGATGCCTACCAATCACGCCAAAATTGATGTTCGATCGCCCCTTGTTTTCGTCTGCTGTTGCCTGTGGGATTTCGATCGCCGCGATCGCCTCCCCAGTTGCCGCCCAGAACCCGTTCAACGATATCCAAGGACACTGGGGGCAGACTTGTCTTCAGGAGCTGGGCGACCGCCGCATCCTCAACGGCTACCCCGATGGCAGCTTTCGTCCTAACGCCCCAGTGACGCGAGCTGAATTTGCCGCAATCCTCGATAGCATCTTCTCCGGGCGCGATCCCGTCAGAGAGGCGATCGAATTTGCCGATACCGACGGACATTGGGCGGCAAAAGCGATTACTTCAGTATACGAACGGGGGTTTCTCTCGGGCTATCCCAACCGTCGCTTCGGGCCAAACCAAAATATTCCCCGAGTTCAGGCATTAGTGGCCCTAGTTAACGGTCTCAAATATATCCCTTCCCAGAAAGAAACCCAAATCACCCTCGATCTGGCTTTTACCGATGCGGCAGATATTCCCAGCTATGCCACAAACGCCATGGCAGCCGCCGCAGAACGCCGAATGGCGATTAACTATCCCGATGCCACCCGCCTCGAACCCAATCGAAACGCGACCCGAGGGGAAATTGCGGCGATGTTGTGTCAGTCTCTCGTAGAAATGGTTCCCAACGGGGCGATCGCCAGCGAGTACGTAACGACAGTATCCCTGCCGGAAATTCGCGGGGTATGGATGACGAATATCGACAGCGACGTGCTGTTTTCCACCGAAAAGCTCAAAGCGGGTTTAGAGCGTTTGGCGGCGCTCAATTTCAATACCATTTATCCGACGGTTTGGAACTGGGGATATACGCTGTATCCCAGTGAAGTTGCCGAATCGACGTTTGGGCGATCGCTCGATCCCGAACCGGGGTTGCAAGGTCGGGATATGCTCGCCGAGGCGGTGAAAGAGGGCGATCGCTTGGGATTGCGGACGATCGCCTGGTTTGAATTTGGGTTTATGGCCCCCTCCTATTCGGAAATTGCCCAACGCTATCCCGAGTGGATTACCAGCCGCAGCGATGGCACTCAAACGAAAATGGAAGGGGAACACGAACGGGTTTGGTTCAATCCCTTTCATCCGGACGTGCAGCAATTCATCCTCGATTTAGTGGTGGAAATTGTCACGAACTACGATGTGGATGGCATTCAATTTGACGACCATATGGGACTGCCTTCCGAGTACGGTTACGATGAGTTTACCGTTGCCCTATATCGCAGCGAGCACGACGGAAAAGACCCGCCAACGGATACCAAAGACCCAGAATGGCTGCGGTGGCGAGCAGATAAAATTACGGCGTTTATGGGTCGAGTTTTTCGGGCCGTTAAGGAAGTTGATGAAAACTGCATCGTCGCCCTGTCTCCCAATCCTCAAAATTTTGCCTATACCGAATTTCTGCAAGATTGGCAAACCTGGGAACGGCGGGGATTGGTGGAGGAAATTATGTTGCAAGTGTACCGCGACGATACGATACGGTTTGCGCGAGAATTGGAAGCCCCAGAGGTGGATGCTGCCCGCCAAAATATTCCCGTCGGCGTGGGGATTTTAAGCGGGTTAAAAAATCGTCCCGCATCTTTAGATTTGATTGAATCTCAGGTGGCGATCGCCCGAAATCGCGGATTGGCCGGGGTTTCGTTCTTCTTCTACGAAAGTTTGTGGAGTTGGACGACCGAACCGGTAGCAGAACGAGAAGCGGCGCTGGCGAAGCTATTTCCGACGTTTGTTGGCGCACCGGATGTCATTGACGATTGACGCTCACCCAGCTATACGCGAAGCGTTAGCTGGAGATTCCCCGTTCACAGACACTTGACTAGATGCCCCGAAAGGCACCCCCGTCAGATCGTCTCCAGGGGCATTTTCAAGACCGTGCGCCCCACGGCCGTCTAACCTATTTCGCAGCACGATGCCACTTGCAATATCACGGGGCATGGAGCACCCTTCCAGCACGTAGCACTCCATCGACGCGGAGGGAGAGTTCTGGGAAGATACGAGAAACGATCGATTGACCCCCAGCAACACCAGCCTCGCCTGCATGCGGTTACTTGTGTTCTAACCGATATGGCAACTGCTATATCTGTGGTGGAAGTGGGGCTACTTTTTCATGTACCGAAATGTACCGAAAATTTTTGGGCGATCGGGTCGCAAGCTCAAGGATTGCCTATAATCTTAAATGCACGATCGCCCCTTGAAAACCTATCCGGGAACCAATTTTGACCATTTCCAAAGAGCAAGCCAAGCCGTTACTCGAAGACCTTATCTTTACGGGGGAGAAGTCCCGAGATTGGGTACAGGATGTTTGGGCTCTCAGTCCCACTCTGGCAGAAAGTGCGGCGAGTTTGGTGGATATGCTCGATCTGGTTATGGCGATGATGAGCGAAGCCCAGATTGAAGAATTGCTGCGGCAACTGTACCGAGATAATCCAGATGCGATCGAGGATTCCAAGTTGCGGGACGATTGGCATCAATGGTTCGAGAATTGAGCTAGCTCGATCTCAATTTTCAGCTTATACGCATCTACATTTTCTACTGAGTTATTCATCGATCGGGGTTTTCATGTTGGGTTGACCCCAGTCACCGCAATCAGGGACGCGCACAGGGGCATTACCCCTAGCGTTAAAAATTGAAGAGAGTGGGAAAGCTGGGGAAGAGAGAATTGGACGAACGGATAACGAAAAGTCGGTGACTTGTTATTCTCCCCATCCCCCATTCAATGTAGAGATCTCCGAGTGCGATCGCGCAAAAGATGAAGACCAAACTCAAGCAACAACTAGAGATGTGGGGTAGCGTCCTCATTTCCGTGCCAGTGGTGACCGGAGTCGTTATTGCCTTGCGGTTGACGGGATGGTTGCAAGTCCTAGAGTGGGGCGCGTTCGATGGATTCATTCGCTGGCGACCCCGAGAACCCATCGACGATCGCATCGCCATCGTCACCATTGACGAAACCGATATCGGACATATCGGACAGTGGCCGATGCCCGACGGCGTAATGGCACAGTTGCTCGAGAATATTCGAGCGCAGCAACCGAGCGCCATCGGTCTGGATATCTATCGCGATTTACCCCTAGAACCGGGACATCAGAGATTAGTGAAAGTCTTCGAGACTACCCCGAATCTCATCGGTATCCAGAAAGTTGCTGGAGAAGCCGTTGACCCACCACCGGCACTTGCCAAAGACGACCGAGTGGCCGCTTCGGATAACGTGACCGATGCCGATGGCAAGGTGCGTCGCGGTGTCGTTGCCATTGGTAAAGAGGACGGAAACCTCATCTCGGGACTGGGTACTCGTCTGGCCTTAGATTATCTCGAAAAGCGGGACATCGAACTCGAAGTTGCCGACGAAGAAAAAAGTACTTTTCAACTGGGCAAGGCTAAATTTCATCCCGTCATCCCCACCCATCGCGGTTATGTCGGTCCCAAAGCCGATACGGGAGGCTTCCAGATTTTGCTCAACTATCGCGGGCAAATCGATCGTTTCGATACAATCTCGATGAAAGATGTTCTCGAAAATCGCATACCCGCCGACTTCATGCGCGATCGACTCGTCTTTATCGGAGCCATAACCCCCAGCCTCAAAGACATTTTTCAAACTCCTTACAACAATGCTCTAGTGGGCAAATCTCGAGCAATGCCTGGAATTGTCATTCACGCCAATTTAGCCAGTCAAATATTGAGTGCGGCCCAGGGCGATCGCCCGATGCTGCGGGGATGGGGACGCAGAGCAAATTGGCTGTGGATCGCCACTTGGTCTTTTGTCGGGGCGGCGGGGGGCTGGTCGTTGCTGCAAACCCGCCTCTTCAAAAAGAACTTATTCTTGATCGGAACCCTCTGCACGATCGTCTCGATAGGAAGTCTATTAGCTATCGGCAGCTATCTTGCCTTTCTCGGGGGTTGGATGATTCCGGTATTTTCCCCCCTGCTAGCCCTAGGTGCTTCGGCAATTTGGATTGCCAACTACCACGACCAATGGCAACTCAAGAGGGCTTTTTCAAAACTCGCAACCACCAACGGACAGCTTGCTATTGCCAACGGAAAACTCGAAAACTATTCGCGAACCTTAGAAACGCGCGTGGAGGAGCGTACCCAGGAACTGCGCCAAGAGGCGATCGAGCGGCAGCGGGCCGAAGAAGAAG
>NZ_JADEXN010000086.1 GCF_015207075.1 Zarconia navalis LEGE 11467 | reverse complement strand
ATCTAAATCCTTCCAGTTCCGAATCCGAGGCATTAACTCAATTCCCAAAGGCTCCTCTGTCTACTCGTTCGGTGCGCCATGTTGTTGCCCGTGCCGGACAATTAGCCGGACAAGGGTTCATCCCCATCAACTCCGTCATGCTTGTGGTTATTATCTGGCGACTTCAGAACAGGATACCAGGGCGATACAGGATTATTTGGGACATCGGAATATTCAGCACACGGTTCGTTACACTCAGCTCAATCCCTCTCGGTTCGAGAGTTTCTGGACGGATTAGGGCGAGCTGTCGAAAAATAACGCGCTCGACAATTTAAAGGTTTAAACGTATACAGGGCAAGGCGTTAGCCGCTCAGCGCGCACTTTTTTACACGTATCTCGGCTCAACCCCAACCGCAGCCGTGCCACTTTGTCGATTTTCACAGGATGACAGTTGTCAATGGTTGGCTCGTTCCCCGAACCGGGTTGATGCTGGCTCTTTTTAGAGGGGTCGATCGTTACTGGAGTTTAGACGAAACTCGGCGATCGTCATCGGAATCGACCTCACCTGGGAGCCTCGGAGTACTCTTGGAAATTGCAGATGAAATGTGTCACCGGAGCGATCGCTCCCAGGTAGGCACAGCCTAGGCTCGCTCGGTGTTCGAGGAGACTGACTCGAAGAAAAAAGAGGTTTGGGCTTCAGCCCAAATCTCTTTGTATCAGAATTGGAGATGTGTAGTCACACACTTCCCAACTTCGATATGTCCAATCATAAATGGCAAAGGTTACAAGAGTTCCGACAGGCGGTCTACCAAAACTTGGGTCGAGCACGAGATGCAACTTTCGAATTGATGGATGCGGTAATGTTGAGTCGCAAGGTAGATAGCCTCGCGGACCTATCACTGTGTCCGTGCTTTCGACGAAAATGGTCATCTTCCTATGAAGCCCTCGAAGACACTCGCCCCAATGCCAATAAATTCATGAAGTTGTACATGGGGCAAATTCCCACGGAGTCAGTAGTGGTCATGGCAGGAGACCACACCCCCTGGCCCCGTCCGGAAGCCAAAAGTTTGAAAGAGCGAACCTACGAACATCGTGGAGGAGACCCCTGGAGTCGTCGTCCGGTGAGTGTGGGTCAAGGGTACAGCACCTTGGTCTGGGTTCCCGAATCGGAAGGGAGCTGGGCATTACCTGTGCGACACGAGCGGATTACGAGTTGGGAAACCCCGTTGACCAAAGCGGCATGGCAGTTGAGGCAAGTGTGCAAGGACTTACCAGTACGTCCGTTGACCCTATGGGATAGTGAGTACGGTTGCGCGAGCTTTGTGCTCAAAACGGCGGATGTTCAGGCCGATAAATTGATGCGACTACGCTCGAATCGTTGTTTGTGGGGAGCACCACCAGCTTACGGGGGACGGGGACGACCGCGAGTGCATGGGGAGAAATTCAAGCTTAACAACTCAACAACTTGGGCGACTCCGGCTCAAGTTGTTGAGGTAGACGACCCGAAGCTGGGTCGAATCCGGGTTCAAATGTGGCATCAGTTGCATTTTCGTCAATCCCCCAAACATCCGATGACCCTTTTTCAAGTCGAGCGACTCGAACATCCCCACCGTCAACCTCTGTGGTTAGCTTGGGTGGGTCTACCCACTGCGAGACCCTCGATTGATGTTTGGCGCAACTATCTACGGCGTTTTTGTGTTGACCATTGGTATCGCTTCGCAAAGGGTCGTTTGCATTGGACGATGCCTAAACTCAAAACTCCCCAACAAGCAGAGCGTTGGAGTTGTCTGATGCCGGCTATCACCTGGCAGTTGTGGCTCGCTCGCGACGGCATCGGCGACCGACCCTTACCTTGGCAAAAACCGGTGGGTCGTCTAACTCCCGGACGCACTGCTCAAGCCATTGGTTCAGTTTTAGCTCGGTTGGGAACACCCACTTATCTTCCCAAAACCCGAGGTAAATCTCCTGGGTGGCCCAAAGGTAAGGGGCGTGACTCCTTTCCTACCTATCCTTTGGTCAAAAAAGGGCGAGGGCGCTTCCGAAAACCCTCTAGGTCTCCCTAATTCCGAGCCGATTTACATCGGCAACTGCCCATCGGCTCCATCTGCTCCCAGGTGGGGTGGATTCCGATGGTGATCGCACTGTTTAGTCTAAACTCCAGTCGTTAAATTGGACGCGAATGGTGTCGCGCAATAAAAAGGAGCATCTTACTTTATGCGAAAAAATCAGGAAAGTCTGCGACCCTGGCCCTTAGCTGTTACGTGCTAGAACCATACCTTCACCTAAAGTAAGTTGCTCCGCGTTAACAGATCCCTTGACATCCCTATTGTTATATTGAATGCCTTAAGTGTCATCAGCCATTTTGCCGATCTTCTCGATCTCTCAAAACTGCTGTAATTGCTGCACGCGAGAAATGGAATTTATTTCTTTTTTCATAAATTGCTCGATTTGTCAATACGTTAAATGGCTTAACTTAACATTAATTGGGGATATCTGACGATCGAGACAGTTCAGTTTTCTGTGTCGCGGTTTGACTCTCGATACTTTTTTAAGCTCGACGATCGTTCTAATGGAGTATCTAAGTCTCGATCGACTATTGGTCTTTTCTTAAGATTAGCATTCGGATTGCTCTGAGATGTGGCAGATTCGATCTGGGTAATTGATGTTTCTAGGGGTTCGAGAGTCTGTGCCGTGCGAACCTGTTGCTGGAGTTGCTCCGTCGAGGAGACCAAACCGCTCAAGCCGTTGACTAAGCGCCGAATATTATCGCGAAAGGCAGGATCTCCGGTTAAATCGTCTAAATCTGAGGTAATTTTCCGTACGTTTTGAAAGGTCGCTCGTGCGGAATCGAGGGTTTCTTCGAGCAGCACGATATTGGTTGGATCGTTGACGACTTCGCTGGCTTGGCGTAGGTTATTCGAGGCGATCGCTGCATTTTGGGACAGGACGATCGCATTATTAGTAATTTCTTCGAGATTGCCTACGATCGCCGCACTATCAAAATTATTGAGTTCTCCCTCAACCCGTGCCAAGGTTTGTCCGGCGCTATCGAAGGTTTGACCGGCACGATCGAAGGTTTGACCGGCACGCTCGAGAGTTTGTCCGGCGCTATCGAATAGAGGGGTGAGATTGCCAGCCGCGAGGCGCAGTTCTTGACCGAGCCGATCGATATTATCTAAGGTGCTAACGAGGCTGGTGCGATTGTCGTCCACCAAACTGTTAACGGAGAGGGCCAGACGGGAGATTTCATTGGCAGTCAAGCTCAACTGGTTGGCCGCACTGCCAACGGTATCGGTGGTGGCGATGGCGTAATCGGATAAGACCCCCAGTTCTTGCTCGAGGGTATTGCTTAAAACCGAGAGGTCTTCGGTGAGTTCGGCAACGCCAGCAGCCGCTGTCGCAGAATTTTCGGTGAGGGTCGCGAGTTTGGCAACGAATTCGGGATTGCTAAAGGCTTTGGTGAATGCGATCGACGATCGAGCCAGTTGCGAGAAGCTAACCCCCATTTCTCCGGGTAGGCGATCGTTCTCGCAGATAATGATGTTTGAGTTGCAATCGGGGGACATCGGACCAGCAACGTTATCTATATTTAGCGCCCCATCGTCGGGAAAGGTGGGAATCGGTGTCATGTCGACGGTCGATTCGCTAATCAAACCCCCTTGATTGGCTTCGATGGTCACATCCCGAGGCAGTACCATATCCGGAGAGCTAATTTCAACCGTCACGTCTACCCCTTCCGAACCAGGGACGACCGCTGTCACTTTACCGACCGCAACTCCCCGATACCTGACGATCGAGCCGGTCTGAACCCCAAGAACGTCCCCAAACTGAATGATGAACTGATAGCTGCGACGACCCAAGTTAACTCCCTGCAACCAGAGAAACAACAAGGTAAACAGGCTCATTCCAGCAAGAATAAATAGCCCTAAAGATCCTTCCCTTAGAGTTCGCGCTCGCATACTCACTCTTCTCTCCCCAAATCAAGAACCGCTCTAAACCTCACTATTTTAAGCTACGGGAGCATTTGAGTTTCCAAGGGCGATCGCGATCCCCTTGACAAATATATTGATACTTGCAAATATACTAATATACAAATGTGTGTTACGGCATTGGAAAACCTATGAACGCCATTGAGATAGACGCAACCCAATTCGAGCGCATTGCCAAAGCACTCTCCGATCGACGGCGATTCGAGATTCTCCAAATTGTGGCAACCCAAACCGAATCCTGTTGTAGTGAAATTGGTCATCGAGTTCCCGTCGCACAACCGACGATTTCCCACCACCTCAAGGAATTGACGAATGCAGGATTGCTGGCATCTCGCCGAGAAGGTCAGCACTGCTACTATCAGTTTCGTCGGGATGTTTTTACTGCTTATCTCGAACAACTCCGCCTGAGTTTTAGCTAGAAGGTCGAGTCCAACTCGTTTTTCGATCGTTTCGATTTCTTTAGACTCCTATTTCTTTCAATTCTCATTTCTGGAGGTTCTGTCATATGCTTTGGCTGGTATTAATTCTTTTAGCAATCGTTTTTTGGACCATGAGTTCTCACCTCCAAAAATCTGAGGAAATCTATGCTTTAGCTACAAAATTTGCCAGCTTAATTAGCTCGATCTGGGGCTTTCTAATTGCACCATCGATCGTTCAACTTTCGATCCCGATCGTTTTACTCGGTTTAATATTTCTATCTTCTCCTCAAGCTATAGAATATTCCTCTAAAGCTAGTGCTTCCCGTTGGAGGAAAGGATAAAGAGAAAAGGAAATCGAAAGATAAATTGAGTCTAGCGATTTATCTTATTAATTTGGCAAAGTAGGAGTAGACACAGGGACAATCGCCGAACATCTCACTCATGGCTACAATTTGTTTTCCACTCCCTCGACCCCTTTTCCTTCTTCCCAACCGCTGAGATTTTCAGAGATAGAGGTTTCCTCCAATTCCTGAGATTTCCTGTAACGACGCGAGTCATGAAAGCGATATATCTTGGATGAAGAAAGGCAAACGAGCGCAACGCAAGTATTCAACGATCGTCACTCAAGCGCCTCGGGCGCGGTTTTTTAACTAAATAACTAGCAAGAAACCGGTGCGACAGACCTAATTCAATTTTGTTAATTCGCGTAGAGCCGATCGCGCTCGTGCTTATCTTTGTTCGCAGTTGGAAATTCAGGAGAAATCACCATGACGATACTAACTTCGATCGAATCCAACTCCATCAAACCCATCATGCCGTTCACGAACCCTGCCACCAACGCCAAATCTAAAATTTCCCCTTGGAATGGAGATCGTGCCATCACCGCACCCACTCTCACTCTCGATACCGTCAATTCAAACCTAGCCGAAGCCAACGCCACAGAAATTGTCGAGTGGGCAGCCCAAATCTTTGGCAACGGTTTGGTGATGAGTAGTAGCTTCGGGATTCAATCAGCCGTGATGCTGCATTTAGTCACACGCATCCTACCCGATATTCCTGTCATTTTGGTGGATACGGGTTATCTGCCGCCGGAAACCTATCAATTTGTCGAAGCCATGAGCGATCGACTCCGGCTCAATTTAAAGGTTTACCAATCCCCCATTAGTCCCGCGCGGATGGAAGCCCTCTACGGTAAACTCTGGGAAGAAGGCAGCGTTGAAGCCCTCGATCGCTACGATCGCTTGCGAAAAGTGGAACCAATGGAGCGGGCATTGCAGGAGTTGGGGGCGACGGCATGGTTAGCCGGGTTGCGAGGCGACCAAACCCAATATCGCAGTACCCTCGATACCGTCAGCAAGCAAGGTAGTCGATATAAGATTTTTCCGATTTTGCGCTGGACGGCCAAAGACATATACCAATATCTCCAAGCCCACGATTTGCCCTACCATCCCCTATACGAAGCCGGGTATATGACCGTTGGAGATTGGCACTCCAGCCGACCGATGACTTTAGAGGATTTTAGCGATCGAGATACCCGATTTGGAGGGTTGAAGCAAGAGTGCGGTTTGCACCTTCCCCAAACGACAGAGGAAGCACAGAGTCTCGACTCGAGTTCTTTGTGAGTCTCGATTCGAGTTCGTTGCGATCGTTACAGCGGCACATTACAAACAAAACTTCTCCCCGTCGGGGAGAAGTTCCGATTAGATGCGATCGCTAAAAACGCAGACCCTACACCTCGGCTGCTTCTTTGACCAACTTATCCCAACCCAAATCTTTTAGATTGCTATTGCGACGCAAGGGACGAGTTGCCAACTCCAGCAAATCGCGGGTATTGGTAAAGCCGTGAATCTGAGCGAAGGTAAACTCCACCGACCACTTGGTATTAATTCCCCGCGCTTCGAGAGGGTTGGCGTGGGCCATTCCGGTAATCACCAAATCCGGCTGCATTTCGTGAATGCGCTGAAGCTGGTTGTAGTTATCCGGCTTCTCGATAATGGTCGGCATCGGTGCGCCCATTTCCTTGCAAGTTTCTTCAAGCAGTTTGAGTTCTGCCGCCTGGTAGCGCTTATCCATGTAAGGAATACCGATTTCCGGAACGATCGCGCCGCAGCGAATCAAAAAGCGCGCCTGGGAAATTTCGAGCAAGTTGTCTCCCATAAAAAACACCGTCTTGCCGCGAATCAGTTTCACGTAATCTTCGACACTTTCCCAAATTTGCCGTTCCCGATCGTCCAATCCCTTGGGTTCGATACCGAAAACGGAGCAAATTTTCTCGATCCAAGCGCGAGTGCCGTCGGGGCCGATGGGGAACGGCGCACCGATGAGTTTGCACTTGCGACGACGCATCAAGGTAGTCGCCGTACGGCTGAGGAACGGATTCACCCCGCAGACGTAGTAACCCTCTTCGAGTACCGGCAGTTCGGTGTACCGCTTGGATGGCAGCCAGCCGGACACCTTAATGCCTTGCTTCTTCAATTCGAGAGTCAGTTGCGTCACCACCGGATCGGGCAGAGAACCGAACAGAACCAACGGCGGATGATCGACATACTCTCGATCTGCCGCAGCGACTTCTTCTTTTTGGCGACCGAAGTTGAGCAATTTTTGGATAGCGTTGCGCTCTTCCTTCTCGGCTTCGACCTCTTTTTTCGGACACCGGGCCGCCATCGCTGCCAGCACCGTATCTTCGCCTTGGGTAAAGGCATAATCCAATCCATTGGCGCGGGCCACCACGATCGGAATCCCAATTTCAGCTTCGAGTTTCGGCGCGAGACCTTCCAAATCCATCTTGATGATTTCGGTGGTGCAAGTGCCGATCCAAACAATAACACTGGGGTTGCGATCGCGCTTGATTTGCAAGCTCAACCGCTTTAACTCTTCGTAATCATTGAGTTTAGCGGAAATATCACCTTCCTCTAACTCCGCCATCGCGTAGCGCGGCTCGGCAAAAATCATCACCCCCATGGCATTTTGCAAGAAATAACCACAGGTTTTCGTGCCGATCACCAAAAAGAAGCTATCCTCAATCTTTTGATACAGCCACGCGACGCAGCTAATGGGACAAAAGGTGTGATAGTTACCAGTTTCGCACTCAAAGTTCAGTCCTTCAGGTTGAGCAACAGTCATCGATTGTTTCTCCTAAATGGGTAATAAATTTTCTTCTTTTCAATATCTAAGACTTCGACCCAACCTCACCGGTCGGGGTTATTGCAGCTCTTCTAATAAGCCAGAAATTTCTGGGTCGTCGTCCGAATCGTCATTATCATCGAGGGATAAACCGAATGCATCAGTGTCGAAGTCATCGGTGTCGCTATCTAAGCCACCTAAATCTCCGAGGTCATCGTCATCATCCGTTACTAGACCCTCTAATCCGTCTAATCCGTCTAATTCGCCTAAATCATCATCGTCATCACTTTGGGCATCGCCTAAATCACCCAATCCGCCATCGGCATCGCCATCTTCATCAAAATCCTCTAAACCTTCTAAGCCGTTGGATTCCTCTTCTCCGAAAACGCCAAAGCCAGAATCCTCTAGTTCTGCGATGTCTTCATCGTCGTCCTCCAAGCCGCCGAGACCTGCGAGTTCGTCGGATTCTTCTCCAAAGGCTCCAAGACCCTCATCGTCCAACCCGTCGGATTCCTCTTCCAAGCCGCCGAGACCTGCGAGTTCGTCATCCAGCTCGTCGGATTCCTCTTCCAAGCCATCGAGACCTGCGAGTTCGTCATCCAGCTCGTCGGATTCCTCCTCCAAGCCGTCAAGACCTGCGAGTTCGTCGGACTCTTCTCCAAAGGCTCCAAGACCCTCATCGTCTAGCTCGCTGGATTCATCTTCGCCAAAGGCACCGAGACCGTCGTCATCGGCATCGAAGTCTTCAAACTCCTCAGCTTCTGATTCCCCCACCCCATCGGCATCCATATCCAATCCAGCGAGGTCGTCGTCATCGGCATCGAAGTCTTCAAACTCCGCTTCCGTCTCAATAGAAGTGACGGCATCGCTCGCTGCCGCAAGTCCAATTCCTGCCACGGCAACCCCAGCTAAATCCTCTAACCCAGAGTCTTCAGATAGGGCATCGGAATCTGGGAGGTCAGAAGGGGGAGCGTTGGTTGCCGAGAGAGCATCGGTCGCAGCCACCGTCGCCATTGAAGCCATGGCTGATTCGAGAGACACTGCGGCGACATCGGGGGCATTGGGATCTAGACCTAGAGCGAGGTCGGGGTCGAAATCCAGTCCCAAAACTTGGATGAGGGTATCTGCATCGGGGTTAAGTTGCGAAAAGGGCAACATCAGTTGTGCGAGCTTGGGTTCGAGTCCGTTGAGGGAACCTAAGATGAAATAGGAAGGAGGTCGCCGACCGCCATCGGGAGTCTCAACGGAGGCCATCTGCATATGCAGACCGAGCCAGGGGCGATTGACTTGGTAAAATTCCAACCACTTTTGCTTTAGAGCGCTAGTGAAGCTGTCAAAGAAAGCCATGGTGATTATCCCCGGAGTTAACGAGTGCTACTTGTACGATTTGTGGGTCTTGCGACCTACTCTCTTAAGCCATTGAATCATACTAGCGCTGGCCGTTACTCCCCTGTTTTCATCTTTAGGAAACTCAATGTCCGATAGCGATCGCGCTACACCATCATCAGATCGAGTTCTTCTTCTTCAGATTTGACCGATGGCTTGGTGGGATTGAGGTAGAAGTCCGAGAGCAAGGAGAATAAATCTCGATCGGGTGCATCTTGGGGAACGACACCTTCGGGTAATGCCAGAATTTGATCGGCGATGTTGAGATAGTAATCGCAGACGTACTCCAGAGAGGGATCGGATTGTGCCATCTCAAAGAGGGTTTTGCCTTTGACGCGCGATACCCGAATGTCTTCGATTAATGGCAAAATCTCCAATACGGGCATGGGCACGGCTTCGATGTACTTGTCGATCAAGTCGCGCTTGGAGGTGCGGTTGCCCACAAGTCCGGCGAGGCGCAGGGGATGGGTGCGGGCTTTTTCTCGAACGGATGCGGCGATGCGATTTGCGGCAAAGAGGGCATCGAAACCGTTGTCGGTGATAATCGTGCAGTAGTCGGAGTAATTCAAGGGAGCTGCGAAGCCTCCGCAAACGACATCTCCCAACACGTCGAACAGAATCACGTCGTATTCGTCAAAGGCGTTAAGTTCTTTGAGCAGTTTGACGGTTTCGCCGACAACGTATCCACCACAACCAGCTCCTGCAGGAGGGCCGCCTGCTTCGACGCAATCAACGCCACCGAAGCCTTTGTAGATCACATCTTCGGGCCAGATGTCTTCGTAGTGGTAATCCTTTTCTTGCAGGGTGTCGATAATGGTGGGGATGAGAAATCCCGTGAGGGTAAAGGTGCTATCGTGCTTGGGATCGCAGCCGATTTGCAGTACTTTTTTACCGCGACGGGCTAGGGCAACTGAGATGTTGCAACTCGTGGTCGATTTGCCGATTCCACCTTTTCCGTAAACAGAGAGCTTCACGCGCTTGATTCTCCTTGACGATCGCGTTTTCTTAAACTCGAATTTATCCGAACTTCCACTGTCTTCGAGCAAACTGTGGGAAGTATTGATGTTATTTCGTTGACAGCATTATGGTCGATCTATCTCTTTGAGGGAAGAGGGTTTGAAAATCAAAACGGGTCTAAAATCAATTATTTTTTATTTTTTGAGCAGTAAGAGCAACATAAAAGACTTTCAGTCATCTAGAGCCAAATTTAATCTTGTTTTTAGAGTTTTATGCATTAATTTAATAAAATGTATTACAATATAAAAAATTTCTCATTGAATAGACTTATCCCAGCCAAAAGACTCAAGATCGACCAAGTTAGGGTTTTTGTTCGGCTGTCACCGCTTTCTTGGCAAATTTGTTAAGAATGCTAAATTTTTACTAAAGCGATCGCTCGCGCCGTTGGGGATAGAGAATCCAATATCCGCTCAAATCCCGTTACCATAAACTCGATCGCTCCATTGAGTTGTACCGGATGTCTGAATACATTACGCATATGGCCGTCCACGACGACTGTCGCGCGCTGGCCTTGTTTGCAGATAGTACGATCGTCGAACTCAAGCAAAGCCTTCAGAACCATCTACGAGCCAGTCAACTCGGTGCTGTCACCAGCAAAGGGGACAAACATACGATCGATTTACTCCAGGAAAGCAAAAAAGCCTGGCCGAGCGATGAAGCAGAGCAAATGCTGGCTTTTTTCTTTGGATGGCGCTCTCATATTGCGGCCGATCGCCAGCTTAAGTCACTGTTTCGGCTTTTAGAACCCGAAATTTATCTCACGCCAGAAGTAGACGGGCCCACCAGTGTCAGCATCTATCACGATCTGTTTATCTTGCGCGAACTTTACGAGGGTGGCCAACTGAGTCCTTTTATCGAAGATATGCTCGCTCCCGATCGAAATAGCCGCAATATCGAGCCGATCTTCACCAAGTTATGGCAAAACTCCTTATTGAGCCTTCACTCTTTTACCCAAGCAGAGCGTCAGCCGGAGTCTTGGTTTCAAGAGTTTTTGCAATACCGTCAGAAATTTTATGTCGATACCGAGCGATACGTTGTCGCTCACAACGATATCGATACCGACAAGATGCAGAATATCGTACCCTTGTCTCCCCATCACCGCGTCACCGCGTCACCGCGTCAATCTTCCCTATTCCCGGCAATGATAGAGTTTGTAACGATAGTCGCCGAGCTTCTGTTTCAAGGCCTCGTCGCGATCGCAACCCAGGGTATCGAGTTCGATGGGGGCGTGAAAGTCGATCGCCCAAATATCCACCGGGCGGGGTAACTGGGCCACCCCTTGTTGCAAGGCGATCGCTGCGGGAGTTGCATCTGGGGAACCCTCGGTTTTGTGCGCTAGGAGAAACTGGGGGGGTTGCGTCCATCCTGGTGAGGGATTTTGCCGCTCGAACTCCCACGCCAAACCCATCATCCGCCCCGTGTCGCCGTGATGTTTGTGGGTGGTGACAATTAAAACCGGGACTTTAGAGGTTTGGGTAATGATATCGGCCATCAAATCCGATCGATGAGTTTGCAAGTAACCCAAATTCGCGATAACCGTCAAACCTCCCAAAATACCCGCTAAGCCGACGATGGCAATGCGGGTATTTTGTCGGAGAAATTCAATGGGGGAAGAACTCTTCCGAAGCCACCCACCCAGGACAGTCGCCACTAAAATTATCCAGGCGGGAAAATAGATAAAACTAAAACGGGGGGCGAGGGTTAAGTCACTCCCGAAGCCGTAAGTTAGCGCCAACATTAAGACCGCACAGGCAACAACCATCCCCCCAAAAACCTGAATTGAAAAGCGGGTGTTTGGGGGGATAGTCTGGATTTTCAGTCCTCGATGGAAAAGGCGGGCGAACCAGCCTAAAAAGCAAGCGGTTGCGACACCCAAAATGACTACCACCGGGAGGGGAAGAACGAAGGTATTGCTTGGAAGGAGAACCAGAGTCGAACTCAACCAGGCGATCGATCGTCCTAGAGGTTCGACAATCCCCGGACTGCCGTCGTAAACCCAACCGGTGAGATTACTTTGACGGATATCTTGCCACACTCGAACCCAAACTAAACCTCCCGCCGACGTACCGAGGATGGCGAGGAAGATATTTTTCCAAGCAGGTTGCGGGAGATGAGAACGGGAAATTCCCAAACCCACCAAAACCAAGAGTTGGCTACAGAGGGTGAGGGCAAAAAAGTAGTGAGTGGCAATGCCGAGGGTATTGGTGCCAATCCAAACCAAAGCCAGCCCGATGGGGAACGATTCGCCATTGAGAACGGCTCGCGCGGCTTTGACCAAACAGCACATCGAAGCAATAATCAGAAGGATTGCCAGGGTATAGTGGCGCGCTTCTCGGGCGAGATAGATGGCAAAGGGGGAAACGGCGACAAGGAAGGCGGCAAGGTGAGCAACGGCGCGATCG
>NZ_JADEXN010000085.1 GCF_015207075.1 Zarconia navalis LEGE 11467 | reverse complement strand
CTTGGCCGGATATTTATATGGTGGAAGTGGTACGTAGCTGTCCGGAGATGTGCCGCTTCTGTCTGGCAAGTTATCTGACGCTGCCATTTCGGACGGCAAGTCTGGAAGAGTCGCTAATTCCAGCGATCGAACGGGGGTTGGAAGTGAGCGAGCGCATCGGCTTGCTGGGGGCTTCAATTACCCAACATCCCCAGTTCGAGAGTTTGCTGGACTATCTAGCCCAGGATAAGTACGATGGGGTGCGCCTGAGTATTGCCTCTGTCCGCGCGAATACAGTGACGCCCAAGCTGGCGAACATTCTCAGCCGACGGGATACGCGATCGATCACCATTGCTGTAGAAAGCGGCTCCCAACGGGTGCGGCGCATTATTAATAAGAAGCTGGAAACCGACGAAATTTCCCAAGCGGCGATCGTGGCAAAGGCGGGAGGTTTGAAAGCGCTTAAACTTTACGGAATGGTTGGGATTCCAGGGGAAGAGGATCGGGACGTGGGAGACACGATCTCGATGATGAAAACCCTCAAGAAGGCGGCACCGGGTTTGCGCCTGACGTTTGGATGCAGTACCTTCGTCCCCAAATCCCACACGCCGTTTCAATGGTTTGGGGTGAACCCCGAGGCGCGCAAACGGTTGAAACGATTGGAAAAAGAATTGCGATCGAACGGGATCGATTTTCGACCGGAAAGTTACAATTGGTCGGCGATTCAAGCGCTGATTTCTCGGGGAGATCGAAGGCTGTCTCGGGTGTTGGAGTTGGTGCGGCACTACGGCGATTCCATCGGTAGTTACAAACGCGCCTTCAAAGCACTCAAGACAGAGGTGCCGGAACTCGATTTCTACGTCCACGCCAATTATTCCCCAGAACAAGTCTTACCTTGGCATCACATTGATGGTCCCCTTCCCGTGGCAACGCTACAAAAGCACCTGGCGGATGCAAGGCAATATTTTCGCTAGCAGATACCCGAACCCGATCGCACCTCCGATGTTCATCCCTCTTATTCAATATTCTCGAACAGCGCTTCTCGATAATAACTGCACTTAAAAATTGAATTTAAATGAAAAATAAACAAGGGGTATCGATCGGATTTTTTCTATTTTTCGATTGTGAAAGTAGATTTTAGATCGCAATCGAAAAATAGGATAAATATATCTATCCTATTTTTCAAGTGTAAAAGCTTTTGGATAACGATCTCTATCCTGGCTTTTTACAAAAGTTAAACTTTTTCTTTCCCGAATCCATCAATTTTTGGCTGGATTAGATTCTATAGCTTTTCTGAATCTTATCGATGAAAGCTAAACTTAACTCACATCTTGAGTTACCCAAAAACTGAAACGGAGTTACATGATGCAAAAAGCAAAAACAACCGAAATGTTCGTCGAACTGAGCGAAAAAGAAGCAGAAACTGTTAATGGTGCTTCCTGCTACGACTACTACTATCCGCAGTATAATTCTTATCAAGATTGTGGCTACGGATACCGTCAATCCAGCTATGACTACAGCAAGTCTAGCTACAGTTATGGCTCTAGTTCAGGATGCTACTAAAAAAAGCTGTGTTGCTCTATCTATTGACACTCGTTAGTTTGTTATCGATCGAGTAACAGCAATCTCCCCCCCCCTTTTTCTTGACTTCTCCTAAGAATAGAGAAGAAAGTGAGATATTGGGGGGATTTTTTGTTTTTCAACAATCGTAGGTACTCGCATACTCAAAGAGAGTATATATATTAGAATAAGTTGTATTTTTCGATGTTATAAACTTTTTACCATGAAATTCAACAGTTTAAATAATCTCTCGACTTATACGTACGCGAGCAAAAAAATAATATTATAGCTATATCTATTTAGGACTAACGCGATGTGCGATTTAAATCCTGACACTCTCGATTTTCCGTTCCGAGTGACTAGAATCTCCCAATGTAGACTCGATCGAACAACGTCAGTTCAAGACCTTGGAAAACGTTGCACGAGCCGTTAAGAAGTAATGAGTAATAAGTAGTGCCTATTTAGCCTGAGTTAAACGATATCAAACCTTTTTATACATGAAAGAAGCTAAACTCCATTCGTCTTTCAAACTTTTTATTTTAAGTCTAGATCTAACTGATTGCTGATGACTTGAAACTGATGACTTGTGAAGCGTCTTTTGTATTCTAACTCCCGAGGCTCCTGTGTTAGATGTTAGCAATCGTTTCGATACCGAAAATATAGGGCAGTAATTTAGCGATATTGCGAGCATCGTCAATTCCCCGATGATGGGTTCCCTCTAAGGAAATTCCCGCTAATTCTAAGGCTTGAGCCATACCGTAACGCTTTTTGAAACCTTGGTTGGTACTAAAAAACTTCTTGAGATTAATATGCACGCTGGCGATGGGGTAGGAAATGTCGTGAAATTTGCTATCCTGCTCGAATTGTTTGCGATCGTAATCTCCCCAAGAACCGAAGAGGAAATTGGGATATCGAGCCAGCCAGCTTTGTAAATGCTTTGCCGCCTCTGGATAGGTGGGTGCACGATCGACTTGTGCCTGGGAAATCGAAGTCAGTTGTCGGCAAAATTCCGTGAGTTGGGGATTGAGCGTGGGCTTGACAAAAGTTTGAAACTCATCTACTGGGGTTAGGTTTTGAGTTTCAACCATCACCGCACCCATTTCGATAATCTCCATTTGGTTTCGAGAAATCGTTTTTCGATCGCAACAGGTGGCTTCAAGATCGAGCACCATCAAGTAATCGTAATGCTTTAAGTTCATCTAATTTTCCTTTGACTTTCAAACTTAGTTTTAGGTTGCTCGGACGATCGTCTTTGTTACCTAAATTCCTGTAAAATCAATGCAGAAGATACGATAATTTCTTTTAAGCTGACGAGCAAAAATTGATAGCTACAAACAATTTGTTATGATACAGTACACGATGAGCGCGATCGCGCTTGGCAGTAATCTGGGAGATTCCCGCGCGACCCTTGAATCTGCTCTCCAGACTCTCGATGGCACCCCTAACATTACTGTAATAAAGCGCTCGAGTTGGTACAAAACTGCGCCCGTCGGTCCATCGCAACCTGACTACCTGAATGGCTGCGCTCTAGTGAAAGTGCAGCTAAATCCTCAAGAATTATTAACAACTCTACTAGATATTGAAGACAAATTTAACCGAGTCCGTCAAGAACGTTGGGGACCGCGAACGCTAGATTTAGATGTTCTATTATTTAGCGATTTAATTCTCGAAACACCCAACCTTCAAATTCCTCATCCGAGAATGACCCAAAGAGCTTTTGTTTTAGTGCCATTGGCTGAAATTGCCCCAGACTGGATCGAGCCAGTTTCTGGAAAAGCGATCGATCGACTTGTGGAAACTGTCGATCGATCTGGAGTCAAAAAGTTCGAGATTGGAGAAAAGAAGTAGAGTATCGATTTCTATGAATTGCAGTTGATTTCATCCGTAACTTCATGGATGAAGAGTAAAGATAATAATTGTAATCTGAATATGAGCTTAACAGAAGCATTCAAGAGTCGATATCACGAGTCGCGGATGAAATTCATGGCGACGGGAAACTCCCCAACTTGCTCGGTCATTTACTCTAAAGCACCTTACTGGAGAAGTAACCGACTGATTTTTCCATTTTCGATCGACCGTTGGGAGCATTTTTACTACATTGACTTTCCGTCCGAATTAAAGAATACAGAGGCCACTCAAACCGCTGTTTTAGTAGGAATAGCGATGGCTGAAATTTATCGCCTCTGTGAAATTTGTACTCCACAGAGAGTAGAAGTTCCTTGGTATAGCTGTGTTCGATGGGAATCCGATTGGTGGAATGAAGATATTTACTGGTATCTTCAGCAAAAGTTTTATTTAGAAAAGTGGGACTGGGAGAGCATTCCTAAAGTCAATTTTTCGACCGATCCTATCGACAAAATTTCGTTTCCATCCGTCAACGATACCTATTTGCTTGCAGTCAGTGGTGGGAAAGAAAGCACTTTTGCCTTTGAGTGGATGCAGCAAGCTGACCTTCCCATGGAAGCATTTACCTTACACAATGCTGGAGGAATATTAGGGAATAATTGGTTGCATAAGTTTCCTGTATTCGATCGTATTAGGACTCAAACCAAATTATGGGAAATACAAGCTCATCCCCAGGAAGATCCATCCCAACATTTTGCCTATCGGGGAGTTCGTAACGATCCAACTATCACCAATGCACTGTTCGTGATGATGGTCATTGCAATGCAGCAGGGTCATCGGTTTCTTGTTTTAGCCAATGATAAAAGTTCGAATGAATCTAATGTTACCTATCGCGGGCGCGATGTTAACCATCAAAGTGCCAAAGGAACAGCTTATATCCAACGTTTTAACCAATTTTTAGAGCGCAAAGGTTTCCCCTTTAGATATATTAGTATTTGCGAAGAAGCTTATTCAATTGCCACAGTCGATCGGCTTTCGATTTGGAACAAGTCTATTTTGAAAGATCTGACTTCGTGCAATGAAGCGCAGTGGACTACGGGAAACGATCGATGGTGTTGTAACTGCCCGAAATGTGCCTTTTCTTATGCTTTAATCGAGTCCGCAACCGATTCTGATTTTGCAGTTCAGGTGGTGGGAGAAGACTTATTTAGTCTCGAAACACTAGAGAATACTTGGATAAGTCTTTCAGACTCAAACTATGAAAAGCCATTTGAATGTGTTGGAGAACAGCATGAAACTTTAATGGCTTTAGCAAAATGCAAACAGCAGCGCTTGAAAAACGGTGAGTTTTTAGGTTTTCTCGATCGAATTCCCAATCTTGATTTTGATGACTCTTTACTCAAAGTATCTGCACCTCGAAATATCCCGCAGCCACATCAAGACAAACTCAATTCAGTTTTAACTCGGTAGGTATTGCTGAATCATGCTTGTGGCAACATGAGAAGAATAGCTCTCGATACGATCGTCATCAGAGTCACTTTTTTCAATCGAGCAAAACTAAACATCGCATCGCAAATCCTCTTCTATCGATCTCGCTGCAATGGCACCGTGAGCGACAGCCGTTGCCACACAAGGGTCTCGGGGATTTGTGACATCTCCAGCCGCGTAAACATTGGGGATAGATGTACGCAAAAATCGATCTGTTGCTATATAGCCTCTAGAGTCGAGTTCCACAGAACCGATACTTCCTTCCTCAAATAGTTGGAGTATCTCTTCTATATTTGGCAAAAAGCCCATCCGAAAAAATATACGATCGACGAGTAGCTCTTGTTTCGCATTATTTTTTTCTTGAAAAGTAATATAAATCTTATCTTCTTGAATATTAAATTGATGAATATTTATATGTTTGTATAAGGTTATTTTACCCGCTTCGATATACTCTAAAACTTTTTGTTGATTCATCCCGAACCCTCGCAGTTGGGAGCGAACGAACAAGTGAATATGTTTCGCTCGCTCAGCGAGCATTATAGCCGTTCCCAATCCGTTATCGCCTCCTCCGACGATCGCAACGGTTTGTCCGTAATTCATCGGAATAATGCCCGGATTAAAGCACACATGGTTAGACGATCTGAGCTGCTGACTTCCTGAAATGGATTCGATCGTTTCGTATCTTTTAAATCTTTGACCGGTCGCAATCACGATCGCATCTGCGGTAATATCCTGTTCACCCGTGAAAAGCCGAAATTTCTCTTCATAAATAATACGGTCTAGCGTCGAATTCACAAGAGTAGAAAGCAGTTCGACTTCCATATGTCGGCGAAATTCTTGGGCTAGCTCTTTTCCCGTTTTTCCAGAAATTCCTAAATACCATTTATTGTGAAATGGGTTAATATTTTGCAAACCTCCAAGCTGTTTGCTCTTTTCGATAATAACTGGGTGAAAACCGAGGTGTTTTAACCAAAGAGCACAAGACATTCCAGCGGAACCACCGCCAATAATCGCAATAACTTTATTCACTGCGCTAAATTTTTTGATATCGTCTCAGTCGTCGTTTTTTTGAAGTTAGTTCCTTACCCTATTTTGAGCGCACTTTCGCTCAACGCACTTCTTAGAATACTTATGAACTAAAAATACTCATTGTATCTAAAACAGCTTTAGTTCTAGCAACTTCATGCGTTCGCAACAAATCTGTTTTTCCTAATGCCGCTAAAACCGCAAAAAAAGGTTCGGCACTACGAACTTCTTCGCCAAAACATTCAAAAGCGTGAGGCAGAGCGTGACAAACGGGAAATCCTAGTTTTCGGAATCGAAATGTATTCAAAAACGTTTTCATTTGGTAGTTAATGCGTTGGGAACTATCGGCTAGATTTTTGTAATAAAAACCTAAGCCCGCATCAACAAAAATTTTGCGAACGCCTAATTTAGTTGCCATTTCAATTTCTCGGGCAAAATACTCGTACATTAACTGAGCTGGATCTTCTGAGAAGTTAAAGTCGCTCACTTCACGAACATTTTCACCTTGAACGTAACAGATAATGACTCCGGCATCAAATTCGGAAATGATTCGATAGATTTCTTTAGTTCCTGCGGTTCCGGTTAAATTAATGACATTGGCTCCCGCTTTCAAGCATTCTCGAACTACATCGGGATAATAAGTCTCAATCGAGGTTAAAACACCGGCTTTATTGAGTTCTTTGAGAACGGGTAAAATTTGGCTGTTTTGCTGAACGTCTTCAACTCTTTGTGCGTTGGCTAAAGTAGATTCTGCTCCAATATCAACGAAATCCGCACCTTGAGCATCTAGCACTATACCGCGACGAATTGCCTGTTCTGCATTTAAACAGACGCTTTCTCGATACCAAGAATCTGCGGAAAGATTAACAACCCCTAAAATCGCCTTTTCAGAGTTGAAATTAAATTTTTTCTCACCAATAGTAAATTCTTCGACTTTTGCATCAAGAGAATCTCGATACTTTTCGTGTAGTTCGTAAATATCTTCAATCTGTAGCATATTTGACTCCTCGAGACGATCGACTAACCACAATATTCAAATATCGAATTAAAAAATAATCACAAAAACCAACCTCCCGAAACTTCTAAAACTTGCCCGGTAATATATTCAGCTTCGGGATTAACGAAAAACCACACCGCTCGCGCGATTTCTTGAAGAGTAGCAGGACGTTTTAGAGGTAACGTTTCCGAAATTTCTTCAACATCGAAAGAATTCTCAGCAATTCCAGGAGAAATAATATTGGCTGTAATTCGCTCTTGAATGAGTTCTTTCGCCAGAGACTTTGTATAAATAATAATGCCTGTTTTTGCGATAATGTAAGGTGTATTGACCCGACGAGCAATTAAATTCTGAGCGCTGGCACAAGCAAAATTAATAATTCTTCCATTTCCAGCTTTTTTCAAGTGAGGAATTGCAGAACGCGTTACGTAAAATGTGGTATTGAGATTAGAATTTATCATCTCGTGCCAATCTCTAATCGAAACTGTGCTGGTTACATTTTCTTCCTCAGAATAGTTGCCGACCGTATTGACAAGAACTGACAGCCCTCCCAACCCATCTACCGCATTTTCAACTA
This sequence comes from Zarconia navalis LEGE 11467, assembly GCF_015207075.1. Lineage (GTDB taxonomy): Bacteria > Cyanobacteriota > Cyanobacteriia > Cyanobacteriales > Geitlerinemataceae > Zarconia > Zarconia navalis. Next base: position 4,983 of record NZ_JADEXN010000085.1, on the reverse strand, counting down.
AAGACTTTGCCCGATCGCCATTCGTAATATCGGCTTGCAAGGCTATGGCTTTGACCCCATAAGTTTGGGCTTCCTGACAAGCTTCATTAGCTGCATCTTCACTGCGGTTGTAGTGAACTGCAATATCAAATCCCTTACTTGCTAGATCGAGAGCGATCGCTCGTCCCAGTCCCTTTGCCGAGCCGGTCACTAGTGCTTTCTTTACCATGTTTTAGTTCCTTCTTTACAACAAAGGTAAACCCCTTCTTGTTGAGTTTTATCTTCCCAAGATTCTACCACTTTAATGCCATAGCAACCGAGAATTTTTTGGATTTTTGTTGTCGTGTAGCGATAGGAAAAAAACAATCGTATCCGAGTTCCAGCTTGCCACTGAACTTGGCGATCGTCTAATTTGAATTCTATCTCCCGTTCGACTTCAAAATAAAAGGCAATTCTTGAGATTTCCAATTGGGTTTCATCTGGCTCGATTTCAACTGAAATTTTCCCTCGATCGATATCGACACCAGCATCGATTAAGATCGTTATCAGCCAATCTCTCGTTAGTTCGTTATCATACTGCGGTAAAATTTTGTTGATTCCCTGCAAGTAATTGCTGCCCGGCGCTAAATTTGCACTAAACAGTAAAATATCTTCTCCATTGAGAAACTCGCTTAAAATGGGGAGTATTCGATCGGGGTAGAAATTGGGAATCATTCCGAAAAACGTAATTATTTTCTGTCGTTTTTCTTCTTCTCGATCGATAATTTGAATCAGATCGCGAGCGGAACGCAAATTGCAAACAATGGGTTTAACTAAAGACTGTGGAGCGACTTTTTCCATGGCTCGAGCCGAAATTAAAGCTAAAGATAAGCTCACATCCACTGGATAGCAAGTTATATCTCTTTCCTGCTTTAATAAATTAGACAAAAGGCGACTATCTTTTTCTCCTCCTCCACATCCTAAAGCAATCAGTTGTAACTGCGACTGGTTGTCTAAGTGGTTTGTCGTTGCTTCAAAGCAGCGTTCGTAAGTTTGAATGCAATCTTGATTGCCACTGGCTGGAGAATAAGCCTGGTGAATTTTCAACCACTTTTGACTTTGCTTAACGCTATCGTAATGAAATCGATTATCAATTTCTCGATCGAAAAATCCATCTAAATAATTTTGATACACGCAATCGGGAAATTGGCTGGGATGAATGTAAACCGTTGCCAAAGAACTAGACATAATAAGTTACCGTGCGAATGAAGACGCTTAACGTTTTCCTTTCCGACACAATTGTCAGCATTCAGCTGTGCGCCATCGGCGATGAGCGCTTCAGAGGCGATCTTGATTTTTCCGTTTTTCCACAGATCGGCTGGCTCGATACCATCAAAACGAGCGCCCATCTCGTTACCACCGCACAATCGCTGACGGTCGTTTGTGAAGCGATTCCTCGGGAGTATCGCCGAACGCTTACACACAATACTCCTTTTTGGCTAACCTTTTCTACTCGATTAGCTCTCTAATGCAACCCACCAATCTCGCGAATGTCCACCGTGAGATATAAAATCGAACAACAGGCTCTCGCCGGTAGGTTAGTCTCGATCGACAAATTCGAGCATAATTTGGGCGAAGTCATTCTTGACGGGAGAATATTGACGATGGCTGCGACGATCGCGCTGATTGCTCACGATGGCAAAAAAGACGCAATGGTGAATTTTGCGAAGAAACACCGCCCCCTTTTGAACCGCTATCGTCTAATTGCCACCCAAACCACCGCAGAACGCCTTCAACTCGAAATAGACCAGCCTATCGAGCAGATGCTTTCGGGTACCATGGGTGGCGATTTCCAAATTGCGGCCAAAGTCATTGAGGGTGAGATCTCCGCCGTAATTTTTCTAGTGGATCTTCTCGCAACACCGAGCGAACCCGGACTCCAAGCACTCCAGCGCGCCTGTATACTTCACGACGTTCCCCTTGCCCTCAATCTATCCACTGCCGAGGCGATCGCCGATTCTCTACGCCTTGCTCGGATCGCACACCTCATTTTCAATCCCGTATCCGGTCAAGGCAATGCGGAAGAAGATCTCAAAATTATCAAACAACAGCTCGAACCGGCTATGACGTTGAGGGTTCATTTCACCACTCTAGAAATCGGACCGGAACAGTTGACTCAAAAAGCCATGGAGGCTCGTGCAGACTTGATTATCGCCTCTGGGGGAGATGGAACTGTCTCTGCGGTGGCCGACGCGCTCATCGGCACGGACGTACCGCTCGGTATTATTCCCCGAGGCACCGCCAATGCGTTCGCCGTGGCGTTGGGGATTCCTTCCCGGTTGACCCCCATTCGCAGCGCCTGTCAGGTGATTTTAAATGGGAATACTCGAAAAGTGGATGCGGCTCGTTGCAACGGGTTGCCGATGATTTTGCTCGCCGGAATCGGCTTCGAGGCGGAAATGGTGGAAAAAGCCGATCGCGAGGCGAAAAACCGCTGGGGGGCACTGGCCTACATTATGGCGGGATTTCAGCAGTTTAACGAGCAGGAGTTGTTTGAAACCGAAATTGAGGTAGAAGGAGTGGTGAAGAAGTTTCACGCCGCAGCCGTCACTATTGCCAATGCCGCGCCCCCTTCCTCGGTGATGGCTCAGGGTGCCGGAGAAGCGATCGCCCACGATGGTTTGCTCGATGTCACGATTGTTGCCCCCAAAACCGACTTACAGGCGATCTCGGCCCTGGCGAATTTAGTCGGAGCTGCTTTGCTCAAAACGCCGACGAATCGAGAGGAAATCATCAGCTTGCAAACCAAACGGGTGAAAGTGATGACGAATCCACCGCAAAAAGTGGTGCTGGATGGAGAAAACATCGGCACGACTCCGGTGGAAATTGAGTGCGTTCCGGGGGGATTAACCACGATCGCACCGCCGGCAAAGAATAACCCGAATCGGGAAACCGGGAATGAATTGCCGGAGTTGGGGAAGTAACTGGAGTTTAGACAAAATAGCCCTAAAAGATAGTACTAGAACCATCGCCCAAACGGAACCCGCACTCGCCAGATGGCGAGTGCGGGAATTGAGTTGAGTCAGTACGATCGCGCTTTAAGCCGCTTGAGAATTACCTTGATATCGCAGCATCGTACCCCGTTGACCCAGAATAAATCCCAGTTCTGGAGAAACGAACTTGACGCGGTTGAAATTCGAGGGAACGCTCTCCAACTCCGCGTCTTTAAGCCAAGTTCGACCGCCATCCAAACTACAAACAACGTTACCGCTACCGCCGACGACCCAAAGTTCTTCAGACGTTCGGTAGGCTAAATCGAGCAATCCCAAACTATTCTTGCGCTCTGGATAAATTGGCTCTTGCCATTGCGGTTCTTGCGCTGGCTCGGTTGGGTCGAGATCGCTAAATTGAACCATTCCTCCCCGACCGAGAGTCCATAATTCACCTTCGGGACTAAATCCCATATTTTGCAAGCGGCGAGAACTTTCACGGTTGTAGGGTGTCCAATTGGGGGAACCGGGTTTCCAAACTGAATAGAAGTTACCTCGGGCCGAAACCGCAACATATCCACCATCTCGGGCGCGAGAAATATTCCGCAATATTCCCACAGCACCCTGAACCATGGCTTTCCAAGTTTTTCCCCCATCTCGAGTGCGGTAAATTGCGCCAACGTTCGTCGTCATTTCTGCCGATTGCGACCCCAGAGCAAAAATGCTACTGGGATTTCCCGGTAGCTTTTCACTCAAAGGAACGCGGAACCAGGAGTCGCCACCATCTTCGGTATGCAGTAGAACAGAAGGGATGCCGACGATCCAACCCTCATCCCCGGAAAAACTCACGGAGTCGAAGCGAATCTTTTCATCGCCAAAATCTAACTCGCGAGGTTCCCAGGTGAAGCCGCCATCTGTGGTTTGTAAAAGGGTGGCATTGGAACCCACACTCCAACCTCGTTGCAAATCATCGGTAAATGCAATGTCCGAGATTGTCTCTTCTGTCGGCAGCGAAAGAATTTCCCACGGATTTTCGTCTAAGGTCGGTGCAGTGCGACAACCCACGCACAAAAATATAGCCGCAAGCAAAACGGCGAGTTGTTTGAAGCGATTCACAATAGCATTCATGGGGTTGGATTCGATCTGTGGCAATGGATAGATTAACAATAATTTGAGTCGGTTCGACCCAGGGCGATGCCCCTGCGTAAGTTTCTTAATTCAAGCCGTAAAAGCTCAGCATCACGATCCCGGCCAAGGCCAAACCCCCAAAAATTAATAGGCTTTTTTGCGAGGAGGTCATCGTGTTGACACCGAAGCCATAGCCGTAGTTTGCTTTAAACCCCGCGTCATTACCGGCAGGCCCGATATTGGCAAACACATTTTTCCGAGCACCGCAAACCGGACAGCGCCAGGTAACGGGTAAATCTTTAAAGGGAGTTCTGGCTAAAATGCCTCCCACGCTATCGCCTTTTAGCGGTTCGTAGACATAGCCACACGGAGAGCACTCATACCGATCGAGCGGTTCGGTCACATCGGAAGTACTTTCTGTGGTACTGGCTTGGGAGTCTGGCTCCGGAACGTTTGGGGTTTCCATTATTTGAGGCTAATAATGAGTCGAGAAAGGTAAAAAGTATCAATCTTAAAATTTCTGTAAAATATTATGACACAACCGAGTTCATCTTCATCAAAAGCCCTCTGATTCGCCCCGTGGCTCAAAACTGCGTGGCTCGATGGGCGATCGGATCGAACTGAAGCCGTTGAGTGTAGTCGGCTTTGCCGTACAGATTGAAGGAAACGGTCGGTTCGTCTCCCATAGCTTCGATGGAATGAATCGCATCGGGTAAAAAGCTGATGGTTTGTCCCGGTTCTAGAATTCGATCGCCGATTCGTTCGATGCGATCGGGATACTCGGAATCGGGAGATCGCCGCCAAAAGGTATTCTTCTCTCGTCCTTGCAGAAGTGCCACCAGTCCCCAACCGGCATGATTGTGAATGGGAGAGACTTGACCCGGCATCAACGCCACCACCTGCACAG
>NZ_JADEXN010000084.1 GCF_015207075.1 Zarconia navalis LEGE 11467 | reverse complement strand
TCGATCGTGCCATCATTTCCGTTCACGGACACAACGACTTGCGTTTGGCAGTGGCCAACTTCCTCGAAGCGGTGAAAAACGGGGCCAGGCAGCTCGAATGTACCATCAACGGCATCGGCGAACGAGCGGGAAATGCCGCCCTGGAAGAATTGGTGATGGCATTGCACGTCCGGCGACAGTATTTCAACCCGTTCTTAGGACGACCGACAGAATCGGAATACCCCTTAACCCGAATTGACACCCAGCAAATCTACAAAACCTCGCGCCTGGTTTCGAGCCTCACGGGGATGTCCGTCCAACCCAACAAAGCCATCGTTGGGGCCAATGCTTTCGCCCACGAGTCTGGCATTCACCAAGATGGTGTTCTCAAGCACAAACTCACCTACGAAATTATGGACGCTCAGTCCATTGGCTTGACAGATAATCAAATCGTGTTGGGCAAATTGTCCGGTCGCCATGCCTTCCAAACCCGCCTCGCAGAACTGGGATTCGAGCTGTCGGAAACCGAACTCAATAACGCTTTCCTCAAGTTCAAAACCTTTGCCGACCGGAAAAAGGAAATCACCGATTGGGATTTAGAATCGATCGTCAAAGATGAAATCCAGCAACCCCCCGAACTGTTCCGGGTGGAGTTGGTACAGGTCTCCTGTGGCGACAATGCCCGCCCGACGGCGACGGTGACATTGCGCGCGCCGACGGGAGAAGAGCTTACCGATGCGGCGATCGGAACCGGACCGGTAGATGCGGTGTATCGGGCGATCAACCGGGTGGTGAACGTGCCCAATGAGTTAATTGAATTTTCCGTACAATCGGTAACCGCTGGTATCGATGCCCTCGGGGAAGTCACCATTCGCTTGCGCTACGACGGGCGGGTGTTTTCCGGTCACGCGGCGAATACCGACATCATCGTCGCTTCGGCTCATGCCTATACCAACGCGCTCAATCGGCTGTACGGATCGCTCCAGAGCGAATCGGAGGCTGTTGCTAAAGCGACGGCGACTCTGTAGCTCTGTAGATAGCGAAGCTTAGATGAGTGCAATTCGGTTTGATTTGATGCAAGCGGGTGAAGTTCGCCCGCTTTTGCGCGATCGAGGTGCTGCTTCAATCAACAATATTGGGTAAACCCTCTGGCAGGACTGGTAAACCTCTCCTTGTGCGAGTTCCGAACTCGCAAGCGCGGAATTCTCTTCTCTAACCGAAGCCCGAGACGGGGTGCAACATCCGGACAGCACGATAGAATGAATAGCGCGGGTTGCATTCGTACCGAGACCCCTCGAAACCCATCGTAACGGGGCGAAGATTTCCAATAACAGCCTTTCTTGGGTTTGCTCCCCACAAACCAACTGCTACTCGATCGCTATGTTTGACTTACGTTCGATACGTTTGCTGTTGGCAGTGTTGTTGCCAATCCCGTTCTTTTCCTTCAAGACTTCGGGTGTGGCTTCTCCTACTCCCCAGATTGCGATTGAAGCCGCGATCGAACCAGAAATCGAATCTTCAATCTCGATCGAACGCGGCAAACAACTTTACGATGCGGGTCGGTTTGCAGAAGCCGTGCGGGTTTGGGAGCAAGCCGTCAGCGAAGATGTTCTCCAACAAGCACTGAGTTTAACGTACCTCGCCCGCGCCTACCAAGCTTTGGGAGAGTGGGACAAATCCCGACGGGCGATCGAAGATAGCCTCGATCTACTCCAGAACGAACCGGATTTAGATTCCTGGGGACTGATGGTTTTGGGGCAAACCCTGAATACTCAAGGCACGTTGTATCTCGATCGCGGCGATGCCGCTACGGCTCTGGACACTTGGCAGAAAGCCGAATCGGTCTACGATCGAGCCGACGACGAATTGGGTGAGTTGGGCAGCCGCATCAACCAAGCTCAAGCCCTGCAAAATTTGGGGCTTTACCAACAAGCCCAAAGGATATTAGAGCGAGTTAACGATCGCCTACAAACTCAAACGGATTTGTCTCTCAAAGCAATGGGATTGCGGAGTTTAGGAGCTGCGCTACAAGCCTTTGGGGATGTTTCGGGTGCTCGCAAAGCTCTAGAACGAAGTTTGTCGATTTCCGAAGCATTGGCAGATGAAGCGGGGATCTCGGTGAGTTTATTGATGTTGGGAAATGTCCTCAGACGAAGCGATCGAGAAGTTGCCCTGGAACTCTACAAACAGTCGGCAGATCTGGCTCCCCAACCCCTCAATCGCCTGCAAGCCCAACTCAACCAGTTGCGCCTCCTCCAAACCCTCGATCGATGGGATGAAGCATTAGTCAGGACGATCGAATCCGATCTCAACGGACTTCAAGCCAGTCGTTCGACTGTCTACGCACGGGTGAATTTCGCCCAAACTCTACTCGCGGCATCTGGGGAAGAGGTTCCCGAAGATCGACAAATCGCTCAACTGCTGGCTGCGGCCATTTCCCAAGCCGAACGACTCGGGGATATCCAGGCTCAGTCTTATGCCTTGGGAACTTTGGGACGGGTGTACGAACGCGCGGGACAATGGCAGGAGGCGCGGGAACTGAGCGAACGAGCTCTCAGTTTGGCTCAATCTCGCAACGCTGCAGAAATTACCTATCTCTGGCAGTGGCAGTTGGGACGCATTCTAAACGCACAAGGCGATCGAACCGGGATGCTTGCCGCCTATACCGGGGCGATCGAGACTCTGGGAACCCTACGCGACGATTTAGTTGCCAATCCCGAAGAACAGGTCTTATTTCAAGAGCAAATCGAACCGATTTATCGAGAGGCGATCGCTTTGTTGCTCGCTCCTGAACCCGGCAATCTCATCCCGTCTCAAAAGAACCTCAAACAAGCGCGCAACTACGTAGAAGCCCTACAACTAGCCGAACTCGACAACTTTTTCCGCCAAGCTTGCCTCGATGCCCAACCCCAACAAATCGATCGCATCGATCCCACGGCTGCCGTGTTTCATCCCATCATCCTCGACGATCGACTTGCAGTGATTCTGTCCTTGCCCGATCGGCCCTTACATCTCTACCAAACCGAACTTCCCAAAAGCGATGTTGAAGACGTTTTTGCGAACATGCGACAGTCGATGAGTCGGTCGTTTCCCACCGGGGTGCGGCTGCAAGTCTCCGAGCAAATCTACGATTGGCTGATTCGTCCCGTCGAAGCCCAGTTAGAAGAACGCGGTATCGAAACCCTCGTTTTCGTGTTAGATGGTTCGATGCGAAACCTACCCATGGCAGCATTGTACGATGGTCGGCGGTATCTGATCGAAAAGTACGCGGTGTCTCGTAATTCCGGCTTGCAACTGCTCGCGCCTCGCTCTTTGTCTGCAGAAGATCTCAATCTTCTCGCCGGGGGGTTAACTGAAGCGCGCCAAGGCTTTTCCGAACTTCCCGGTGTGGATGCGGAACTGGCGAAAATCTCCCAAATTCTCCCGACTCAGGTTTTTTTGAATCAAGAATTTACTCCGTCTACCCTCGAAGAATCGATCGAGCGCTTCTCGATCCCCGTGGTACACCTAGCTACCCACGGTAAGTTTAGTTCCACCGCAGATGAGACGTTTATCCTCACCTGGGATGGCAAACTCGATGCCCAAGGCTTGGAACGCTTACTTACCGCCCGAGAATCCAATCGGTTAAGCCCGATCGAGCTTCTGATCCTCAGTGCCTGTCAGACGGCATCGGGCGATCGACGGGCGGCGTTGGGGTTGGCGGGAGTTGCAGTGCGATCGGGAGCCCGCAGTACGATCGCCTCCCTATGGCGGGTGAACGATCGCTCGACGGCCGATTTGATGGTGGCGTTGTATCGATCCTTGGTTCAACCCGGTACGAGTAAAGCCCAAGCATTACGCAACGCCCAACTTACTCTCCTCGAAGATCCTCAAACCGAGCATCCTTTCTTTTGGAGCGCGTTTGTTTTAGTTGGGAATTGGCTTTAGGGGAGAATTTTGAAGGGCGGAATTTTAAATTCCACACCCCTTTCCCTTTCTTGCATTCCTCGATCGAACACAAGATATAGCCACCTTATTATAAATTTAGGTGGTATAATTCATCTTGACAAAAACATAAAAATACGTATTAAGGTCGATTGCTTTTTTGAAATAATTGCTTTGTCAATTTCGGCGAGATTTTATTGTCGCGACCGTCGAAAAAATTGCAATTTCAGCCAATTGGCGGATGTTCGGTTGCCTTTTTTTCGCTAGTGCTTTATATCGATCTTTCCGTAATTATACAGGAAAAGCAAACCCAAGTCGAGACCCACTTCGGAAAAAAGTTCAGTATTTTTACTGGACAAAATCCGCTACTTCGATCTCCTTAGAAAAGCAATCGATAACCAGACGTAACGATTAGGGGTACAGGGCAAGATGAATCGTATAACGCTCTATCGAATCAGTAGGGGTTTTCAGCTCAAATGCTATCAAAAAACTCGACTTTCAACCGTTCGATCTCCATCGGTATCGGTTGTACGATCGCCGTAATTTCAACGACTCCGAAATGGAGTTTGGCTCAAACATCAGATGCGATCTCCAAACGAGCGATCGTTACTTTCCAAATCTTCGATCCACCCCCAGGTGAAGAAGAACCCGACAGCACGTCTGGTGGAGGTTCTCGCAATGACGATACCTGTCTGGAGGAAAGTCAAATTATCGCTTTAAAGCCCGATCGAGATCGGGATGGGGGATCGACCGAAACCCTGTCGATCTTATCTGTATATCTACCACAAACCTCAGCTAAAACTGCAATTGTTAACATCGAAGACATCGATCGAAACTCCATTTACTACGATCGACTACCTATTAGTGGAGAGCCGGGTATTTTAAGGATAAGTCTTCCCAAAGAGATCTTAAATATTGAGACTGAAAATCGATATTACTGGTCGTTTTCAGTGGTGTGTGGGGAAGAACTCGATCCCAACGATCCGACTCTTGAAGGATGGGTAGAATCGATCGATGGAGAATTTCGTTTGACTGACGAAGCGAATGAGGAAAATTCGCTTGAAGAGACTCCCTTAATCGAACCCAATTTCTAAAAAAATTGGTGGAATTTTAAATAAAGCCCGTGAGGATGACTTGGGTGCGTTCGAGCCTCGCGGGCTTTAACGTATGGGAAAGAAACGTTCCGATCTATTGATTTCCAACCCATCTCCATCAATAGATTCGCTCTTCAAGAGCATCTCGAACGATTGCCAGAATTTACAATTGCAAGATAGACTTTTATCCAAACTTTATTCGATAATCAGTAGGTGAACGGAGAAAAGCTAGGTTACATTGAGATGTATAACTCAACTCTAGTCTTCATCAGAGTGATGAGTTGGGTCGAGTTATATTCAGTGACATCCTGGAGGATTTTAACGCCTACTTAAATACCACACTTTTAAAATTAACGATAGAGCGGAGCCATCGGTATGGCCCAATCCCAATGAGGAGAAAACGATCTCGAGCCTACCCATAGAAAAGACCGATCGCCCGCTTTTGAACCCAAGGGTACGATGCATGAATTTATTCGGAATTGGCTAACAGAATGAAGCTCGACTTTCGACCGGGTTGGTGGCGATGGCACATTCCTTTGACCATTGCTATAAGTGTTGCGGGATTAACGATCGCCCTGAGCGGGATGGGAATGTTTCAACTACTCGAGTGGGCAACTCTCGATCGTTTTTTTCGCCTGCGCCCGATCGAACCCCCCGATTCCCGGATCGTCATCGTGGGAGTCGAAGAAGAGGACATTACCCAACTCGGACAATGGCCGATTTCCGATGCAATGCTCGCGCGCGCTCTGAAAAATCTCCGAGATCGCCATCCGAGAGTCATCGGCTTAGATATCTACCGCGATTTAATCGTCGAACCGGGACATACCGAACTCGTAGAAATCTTTGAATCGACGCCCAATCTGATCGGCGTGGAAAAATTCTCGGGCGATGCCGTTGCCCCTCCTCCCACCCTAAAAAAACGAGATCGGGTCGCCATGAACGATATTGTTCTCGATGCCGATGGCAAAGTTCGACGCGGATTAATTTCTAGTCATCGCGATGGGGAAACCAAGCTAAGTTTGGGGGCAAAGCTGGCACTGATGTACCTTGAATCTGAAGGCATCACCCCGGCTCCAACCGGCGACGGCGCGATCGAATTGGGGAAAGCCCGATTTACTCGATTTGAAAGCAATGACGGCGGATACGTCGGAGCCGATGCCGGAGGCTATCAGCTCTTGCTCAACTTTCGAGGTCCTCCAGGGCATTTCGAGACGATTGCTTTGAGCGATTTGCTGCACGATCGCGTGCCCGCCGAATTGATTCGCGATCGCATCGTTCTGATCGGCGTTACCGCCCGCAGTCTCAACGACTTTTTCTACAATCCCTACACCATCAACGATGCCACGACCCCCGCAGGGGTGGAAATTCACGCTCATCTCGCCAGCGCCATCGTTAGTGCGGCTCTTGACGGACGAGCTGCGATCGACACCTTCTCCGATCCCGTCGAGGGGCTATGGATTTTCTTATGGTGCGGGAGCAGCACTATGTTGGGATTGTTACTTCCTCAGCGTAAAAAAGTAGCCATCGGTTTAGTTGTGGCGATCGCGTCACCCATGGCAATGGCGTATCTGGCGTTCCTCGGCGGGTGGTGGCTGCCGGGATTGACCCCGGCAATCGGTGCGCTCTGCGCTGCGATCGTCGGTATTGGTTATACCCTCTGGAACGACCTCAGACATTCGCACCAACAGCTGGTCACCTACGCCCAAACCCTAGAAGACAAGGTGCGTTCTCGCACCATCACCCTCGAACGACAGACCCGAGAATTGGCTCGAAAAACAACGCAGCTTAAAAAACAAGCCAAAGAACTCGCGGTCGCCCGAGATACTGCAGAAGCCGCCAACCGATCCAAAAGTGCCTTTCTCGCCCATATGAGCCACGAACTGCGAACTCCCCTCAACGCCATTCTGGGATTTTCACAACTGATGGCTCGCAGTACCACCTTACCCCCCGAACACCAAGAAAGCGTGCGGATCGTCAATCGCAGTGGAGAGCATTTACTGTCTTTGATTGAAAATGTCTTAGATTTTTCTAAAATTGAAGCTGGAAAGATCGAACTCCAACCCTGCGACTTCAACCTGTATCGATTGCTCGACGATCTCGAAGAAATGTTCTCCCTCCACGTTCGAGATAAGGGGTTAACTCTAACGTTTAAGATTGCTCCCGAGGTTCCTGAGTACATTCGCGTCGATAAAGTCAAGCTACGCCAAATTCTTATTAATACGATCGGTAACGGCATTAAATTCGTGCAAGCGGGTGGAGTGACCGTCGAGGTTAGTACGACGCGGACGACCCGTGCAAATGGCGATCGGGCGACCGTCTGCTTCGCAATTGTCGATACCGGTCTGGGTATTGCCCCGGAAGAACTCGATCGATTATTTGAACCCTTCATTCAAACCGAAACCGGTCGCAACGCCGGTCAAGGAACGGGTTTGGGTTTGGCGATCGTTCGTCAATCGATCGAACGGATGGAAGGCCGCATCACCGTCGAGAGCCAAGTGGGTGTGGGAACTCGGTTCTACTTTGAGATTCCCGTCGATGTCATCGAAGCAAATACCGGTGAGGATCGGCGCGATCGTCGACAGGCAATCGCCTTAGAAGTCCACGGACTGCCACCGCGCGTCCTCGTCGCAGACGATCGCCGAGACAATCGCCTGATGTTGGTCGAAATGTTGCGACCGATCGGGTTTGAGGTGCGAGAAGCTCAACAGGGAGTCGAGGCGGTCGAAATTTGGGAGTCTTGGCAACCCGACTTCATTTGGATGGATGCACGGATGCCGGAGATGGATGGTGGTGAAGCCACTCGAATCATTCGAGGCAAAGAATGCGCCCGCAAGCTGGTCAACAACAGCTCGAAACCTCGAAAGACGGCGATCGTTGCCCTCAGCGCAGATGCTCAAATCGAAGCCGACGAGAGAATGTTGGCGGCCGGTTGCAATGCTGTTACCCACAAACCCATTCGAGAAGATGTGGTTTTAGAGATGATGGCTCAATACTTAGGGATTCGCTACCAGACGGCAATACGATCTCCAATTCAGACGGACGAGATCGGGCAACCCAACTTAGACAAATCGTTGATCGAACTGCGAGGAATCTTGCCCCCACAATGGTTTGCTCAGTTAACCCATGCGGCGATCGCCATCGATAACGACCGGATTTTACAGCTACTCCAACAAATTCCTCCTGAGTTCGCACCGATCGCCCGCCAGATGGAACAGTGGATCGGGACGTTCCGCTGCGATCGAATTGTCGAGTCTCTCGAATCCACGCAGATTGGGAAATTTCCTGCCGTTCGATTCCAGGGAAATATCCGATCCCGGCTTCAAGTGATGCCCTCGGAATGGGTGACCGGCATTTATTGGGCTGCGGCCACGGGAGATGACGACCGGCTTCGGAGTCTCATCAAAACCATGCCGGTTGCCGATGCCGAAACAGCCAAACTACTTTTAGGTTTAGTTGCCGAGTTTCAATTTGAAGCGGTGATGGCACTCACAGAATTTGCCCGGAACTCTGGTGGCGAACCGATGGAAAAACAGGGCATCATCTCAAGTTCGGTTAAATACTCGTAATTTTAGCAAGGGAGGAAAGAGACGAGAATTGGAGAACCACTCAACCCGAACTGGCGTTAAACAACTCAGGCACGCGATCGCGCAAGGCCGCAGTCAACAGGGGAAGCCGATCGCGCATCTCTAGATACCAGTGGTATCGCTGGCGATAGTGCCCGCACAATAGGCGGTTCTCTTTCACCCATTGGTAAGCATTGGCTGCGATCGACCGTCGGACATCCCCTCGCTCGATCAGTTGGTGGAGCTTGAAGGCAAATTCGGTTGTCGAGCGGTAAATCGACCCCGTTTTCCCCTCCACGATCGACCGATCGTAAACCGTCGGACTGGCGAGAACGGCAACCCCGTGACCCGCACATTCAAGCCACTTTAAATCGGATTTCATTTGATTGAACTGGGTCGGTAAAAGGGGCAAAATTGCCACATCGCACTGATGGAGAATTTGATGGTAGCGCTCGTAGGTACACAGCGGCTCGAAGGTTTTGTGGGGAGTTTCCAAAGCCTCGAAAAAGGCACGATCGTAGATGACTCGAACGCAAACGCGGCGCTCGCACCTGGCGAGGACGCGGTTGAGAGCGGGCATTATCTCGGCCCAATCCGCCTCTCGATTCAGCGCGCCAAAAAAGAGCGTCACCGGCAGATCGTCCTGGTAAGTGCGAGGTGGCGGCAAAACCGGTAGCTGGTTGGGAAATACTCGTACGTAAGGATTGAACTGACGTAAGAACTCGGCCAAGGGGTCTGTGGAGGTTTGGATGCAGTGGCAACTGCGGAAAAGGATAAAATTGTTGTTGACGTGCTCGGCCCAAAATCGCGGATCGTCATCAATTTCCGCAACGGTCAAGTACCCCAGACTCAGTAGCGGTTGCTGCACGGCAATGGCGTGAGATAAAGTCCAGCGATCGCGCTGCCAGACAAATACTTTATCTTCACCGGGTCGCCCCACACTCAAATCGGCCGCCTTGACTTGAGAAATCGTTCTCACCCCAGGAATGGTACGGCTCAATAGATCGGGCTGATAGACCCGCACCCGATCGGACGCGATCGTCGACAGCAGCAGAGTTTGAATCAGCAACTGCCGAGGGGGAGCCATAGAGGCAACGGCCCGGACGACGTACTCAGAAGTCGCAGTATCGCACACAGCGCGATCGCCATCGAGCGGTAGGGCTTGCACGAACTCCGATAGCTGTTGTTGAAACTCCTCCGAGTCGCCATCGCCATTTTCGAGTTTCACGACGTCGCACAGGTGCAAACCCGCCCCAGCAAACATTTCGCGAATGCGATCGAGGCTGAACCACTGTCGGTATCCCCGAGCTAAGGCACTGTCGTCGCCCCATCGTCCGCGCAGCAGCGATCGAAGGGTTTGCCAATACTGGACGTTGGGAAAACTGGCAACGATCGTCCCTCCCGGTTTAAGCCAAGCCCCGTGACGTTGGAGTAGCTCTTTGGGGTCGGTCGCGTCCTCGAAAACCCGATTGTAAATAATACTGTCGATCGTGCCCGGTTCTAGCCCGAACTGCTGTAAATCCAACGATTCCACCGCTCCGACCACCACCCGATCGAGGTGTCGAGCTGCCGATCTCGCAGTCTCTAAGTGCCTTTCAACGCCGACGTAGTGACAATCTGGGGCGATTTGTTTGTAAAGCCGAGCTAGAGAGCCATCCCCGCAGCCCACCTCTAAAATATGGCGGGCATCCGCTTCCATTAGTTGCAGCAGAGTCGCTCGGTATTCGAGAGTTGCATGATCCTCGTGCGATCTCATGGATTTCTTCAGACGATCGGTGCGCGATCGACTCTGGATTCTCCTAACTTTTTGGCAATAAGATAAGATACTAGCAACTGACGCGCTCGATCGGCAAAAGTGTTTCCGCGATCGAAACAATATTTCCATTGGGGTGAAGCGCGCGTCGGGACTCGGAACTTGAGATTCAACCCACCCGTCATAGCTGCAAAAGTATTCTGACACCGAGAATGCTGGAGATGTCTTCATCTGAGGAGGTCAAACCGATGAAGAAACCTCGCTCGATCGTCGTCGATCGAGTTGTCCTGGCTGGATACGGCCAGGCGATCTCGCCAGAACAACTCGATCGAGCCGAAGAAGTTGAGGGATTCGAGGTCATCTTGCCGGATGCGATCGAGCGACCGCCGTATGATGAAAGTGTTCCTTAGGTTTTTCCAGAGCTGTTCGGGCTGCGCTTCGATCGAGAAAATCTCATCGAACGACAGGAGCGCTGGTATTTCCACCGGACACACACCCCCAGCTCGGGTGGAAGAAAACTTAAGTTAAACTATTATGGCTTTATACGGAGACTTTTTACTCAAATACCTTCGACCATCAGGCGAACAATTAGCAGTTCCACTAAATTTCCTCACCTCAATGGAGGCTGGAAAGTTAGTTGCGAGTCAACAACAGCACGTACAGTATTGAGGATGGCAGACCTTTTCCAAGTTGGAGATCGGGCAATCCAAGCCCATGAAATTCCGGCGCTGCTCAAGCGCTATCAACTGATGCAGCCGTTTTTGCGGGAAGTGGTTTTGGATCGAGCGATCGCCGATTATTCTTGTACTGAAGAAGAGAAAACAACCGCCGTACGGCAATTTTGCCAAAAGCACCAGCTCACCTCACCCGAATCAATGGAGGCTTGGCTGAAAAATCAAAATCTCACCGAAGCAGAACTGACCGAACTTGCGATGCGACCCGTGCGGATCGAGAAATTCAAGCAGGACAAGTGGTCCAAAAAAGTGAAGACCCACTTTATGGAGCGTAAATCCGGACTCGATCGGGTCATTTACTCCCTGCTCCGAACCCAAGATGAAGGTTTAGCTCACGAGTTGTACTATCGCATTTTAGAAGGAGAGCAGACCTTTGCCGAATGCGCCAACGAATACTCTCAAGGGCCCGAGGCCCGGTCGGGCGGGTTGCTCGGGCCGGTTCCCCTCATTCAGCCCCATCCAGCCATCGGTAAGCTCCTATCCGTCTCTCAACCCGGTCAGCTTTGGGCCCCGAGACCCCTAGCCGAGTGGTTTATCATCGTGCGCCTCGAAGAGTTCCGACCGGCTCAACTCGACGAACCCATGCGTCAACATTTAGTTGACGAAATGTTTCAAAGTTGGCTCAAGCAACAAACTCAGAACATTGATGTTACCCAGTCTTAGCGATCTTCCCCAGCTCTAACTCATGACTCAAACCGTCTCCCAACCCCAAATTTCTGCCTTTCTCGCCCAAGTCTCCCCCTTCGAGCGATTGGGGAAAAACGCGATCGAAGGGTTGGCGGCAAAATGTCAGCTCTTGCGCTACCGCATCGGGCAACAAATCCTGGTGCGAGACAAACTGCCCGCTCAAGTGTCGATTATCTACCAAGGTCAAGTACGATTGCTCGGATACGACCATCGATCGCAAAAGTCGGCAAGTTTGAAAACCGTCGGCGCGGGGGATATGTTCGGCTGGCTCGGCTTGGTCAGGGGTGTCTCGTGCGAAACGGCGATCGCCTCGACTGAAACCATCTGCTTGACAATCCCGGCGATGGAGTTTTTAGAGCTGTTGAAAACCAAGCCGAATTTTTCGAGTGCTCTCAAAGATCGAGTGGAGATCGCCGAATTGTTCGAGCTGTTGAGCTTGGAACTCGAACGTCGTGCCGATGCGGGATCGAACTTAAAAGATTTAGCCTTGCAAATGTTAGAGGATGTCCAAGTCCTTAATATTCCCTCCGGAGCGGTCAGCCAGACGCAACTCGATGCCAACCGCACCTGGCTTGTCAGTAGCGGCTCCGTCGGAGAACATCCCACCGGTTCTCGGCTGCCATCGCCCTATTTGCCCTCTTCCCTACGCAAAGGGGTGCGGCTGATCGGGGTGATGTGGCCCGAGCAGAAGGCATTGACCCAGTCCGGCAGCGCTGCCCTCGAAGAAGATGGCTCGCACTTAGATCCTTGGGACGATTCAACCGGCGAAGACCCCGGTGCGATCGTC
>NZ_JADEXN010000083.1 GCF_015207075.1 Zarconia navalis LEGE 11467 | reverse complement strand
ACCCAGCCCCGAACAGCCCAGGGTCCAAACTCCCGGTCCAAAATCCGTGTAGGGTAGAACGATGGTCACCCCTTCGGCATCTGTCTGTTTCGATCGTTTTTGCAACCGAGGCGGAGAAGTCTCTCGATCTCTCGATTCGTACGCGATTGCGATTTCGACAGCAGTATTAGCGCGATCGCTGCGGGCGACCACTCGATAGCGACCTTCTAAAATTTCCGTCGTGCGCGATTCGAGAGGCAGCCAAGCCAGATCGCCTTCTTGCTGTATCAGAAATTCCCAGTATCTCATGATGATGTTCGGGTGACTGTGACTACCACGCCCAAATTGACGGGCTACGGAACTCGCCTCGCTCTTGGAACGACAAGCGTCCCTTGACCGGCGAGGTTCCACTACATTTTGCCATCAAGCCGGTATTTTAGATCCCCTTCGATCGGGCGATCGCCCAAATTCAACCCCATTCCCAACTCTTTCGACCTTCACCCAAGGCTAGCCAACAACATTCATTCCCGTGTCTAGCTCAAGGTGCGACGATAACATAGGATTGCTATAGCACTACAAATTTGCGGTGCAGACCAATCGAGAACATCAACGAGTGTCTTTGTCTTTCTCCCCTTGCGCTTGTAGCTTGCCTAAACCCACGTTCTCATGCGTTCTTGTAGTACTATCTCTCGATTTCGCCTTCACTCATCCGATGGAAAAGCGAGACATTCAACCCCACTTGCCCAAATCTTCCCACCGCAACGATTGCAGCGTTGAAACGGGTGGTCGCCATCGCCCAATTGGGACTATCCGAATATTGGGATCGCTCACTCCTCAAGAAAGCCATGCGCTTATTCGCGAAAAAACCTCGAAAGCTCAGATATTCGATTTTGGCTGGCTATTTCGTTCCAATCGGATTGTCACTACTCTCTTCGGGTGTTATTTGGCAAGATGTCAGACAAGTCAAATACATCTCTAATCGTTTGCAAGGAGACGTGATGGTTTTCGAGCAAATTACCCGACTGGCTCTTAATACAGAGGGGCTTGTCAAGGAGACGCAAAACTATTTATTAGAGCAAGATCCTGCAACCATCGACATCTACGAGCTCGAAGTTGAGGAATTTAGAACCAGCGTGCGTCGCCTCGAAGCCACCATCGAAGACGAAACCCTGAAAATCACCTTACGCCAAATCTTTCAACAAGTGATTGCTCTCGATGAGATTGCTCGAGAATTAATCCAACTCGTCGAGCAAAACCAAATTTCAGAAGCCATTGCAGGATGGAACGAGCAAGACACTCAAATTCGATCGCAACAGATCGAATCCCTACTCAATGCCTTTGTCGAACGCTCTAAAGGTCTGGTCGAAAAGCGCGAAGAGCGGCAGCAAGACGCTCTCAGGCAGCTTGTCTTCGTTGCCGTCGGGGCGACCGGGCTATCGGTACTCGCCGGCATTGGGGTGGGGACTCGGATCGCCAATGGCATCGCTAAAAAAATGAAGAAGTCTGCCGGTATTGTGGGGCGTTCGGCTGCCAACATTGCGACCGCGGTAGAACAGCAAGAACGAGCAGCCACCCAACAAGCCGTCTCCGTCCATCAAACCACCACGACGATGGATGAGTTGGAATCTTCGGCGCGCAAGGTCATGGAGCAAATTGAAGCTGCTGCCATTCGAGCCAGGGAAGTTCTGAATCGAACCGAAATCGGGACTCAAACCGTGACTCGCATCCTCGACGAAATGACGGTTCTCAAAGATAAATCCGGGGCAATTTCCCACCAAATTCTTCATTTGAGCGATCGCACTTCTCAAATTGGTAATATCTCCACCCTGGTCAGCGATTTAAGCGATCGCACTCATATGCTTGCCCTCAATGCAGCAGTCGAAGCGGTGCGCGCTGGGGAACACGGGAAGGGATTTTCGATCGTTGCTAGCGAAATTCGCCAACTGGCCGATGAGAGCAAAAAATCCACGGAAAAAATTCATCTGCTGATTGCAGATATCCAAAAAGCGATCGATTCAACGGTGCGGGCTACCGACGAAGGAACCCAGAGTGTTGAGGTTGGCGTGCAAATTTCTCGCGAGACATCTGAGGTTTTCCTCGATATCCAACAAGCCATCGGTGATGTCGTTCTCAACAACCAACAAATTTCTCTCAATATCAAACAGCAAGTCAGTGCCGTGGGGCAGGTCGTCGACGCTATGAACGCCCTCAACACCGCTGCCCGAGAAACCGCTGGCGGCATCACCCAAGTCAAACTCGGCACTCAAAAGCTTAACGAAGCCGCGTTAGAACTTGAAGAAATGGTTTGAGTGCCGGGTTTTCGGTCAATTATTGGGCTGTTGATAAAGCGAATACAACCTTAACTTGTCACCAGTGAAGTGCCATGGGCAAAAAAAAGGAAGCTCGATCGCCAATTGCGAAGACCTTCCGAGTTCTTTAGGATAAAAACCTATGAAACCTATGAAATTTTAGTTATGCCGATCTGGAATATTGACTAGCCAGAAGCTTTGTTTTTAATCCGAACTCGATGGCTTCGAGAACTCTAGTCATTCCGGTCGTGTTTATCATTTCAGGTGTCTTATTGGCTTTGTGAGCGACTTGCATGGCTTTTTCCGTCAACGAGTGACTGGCGTAGCCGGTAACAATTAGCAATAGATCGGCGGTGTAAATATGATTTTCCACTTGTTGGGCTAGTTGCAAACCGTCTTGAGCCGTACACCACACCAGATCTACCCCCGAATCCCGCAGGCGATTTCTGACAGAACTGGCGAGGCGATCGTGTCCGCCGAACACTACCACTTTTCCCGATAGACCCACATAAGGATTGGGGCGCTTTTCCGAGGTTCGATGGCGCGTGCGAGGCTGCACTTCGGCGGCCCGTTCGACGCGGGCGCGATTTTCGAGTGCCTTATTGTAAATAAAAGTCAGGGTTTGCTCGTGAGTGCCCCGCAACCGAGCTACGGGACCTTCTTCGCTGAGGGCATTAATTTGGTTAATTAACGCTTCGACCAGTTCTTCTAGGGCGTTAATCGCCTTAAGATCGTGAATGTAGCCGCGAATGGCGATCGCCGCATCAGTGGCACTGAAAAAATCTTGCTGTTCGGTAATCATTTCGAGCAAGTCCGTTTTAAGTGCCGCTCGCCAGTGGTTGGTTTGTTCTAAAAGTTGCTCGTCGAGTAAGCGCTCTTCGTGGGCGATCGTTTGCCGATCGACCGTTTGAGCGGCCAAGAAGGGAGCTTCCTCAAGTTGTCGGCGAATATCTGCTGCCTTTTCTTCTAATTTCTGACGAGCCGAACTATCAGAAATATCCCGTTCGTCGAACTGCTTTATCATTGCCTCGACTTGCTCTAGCAAAGGTTCTAGGCGTTGGTTAATTTCGTTAAGTGCGGCTTGAACTTGTTCTTCTCGTCGCTGTTGTAGGCGTTGTTCTTCTAATTCGACTTTCGCCAACCCTAGCAAACTTCGAACGGAACTTTCTAGCTCGCTCAGTTCTGATATTTCCATATGAATTCCATTTTCGATTGTAGACTTTAGAGATTCGTTCTACTCACAATAGAGATAATGGCTGGTGCACCGAACGGGCATCAGTTGCAATATCGCAATGTGGAATAAACGTCGATGGTATATATATATATAATACGCCCGGAACCTACCGGAACGAACAAGCCCGATCTCGATGCTTCCTAGGGATGCGATCGACTCTCGTTTTGTCTCGATCGCAGTCCGAATCCCCTCTCCTTCGATCGTTTTTCGGAAGTACGTTCTCGATAACAATCGAGAGAAGGTCGGATCTGCGCTCTGTACCCGTGCCGATGGACGAATTGACAGAAGTCGCCGAATCGGTGGTTAATTTCGCCCTGAGTTACTAATGTCTTCAGCTCGATCGAGATCTCCACAGATAATATCAAAGCATCAAGATTTGTAAAAATAAAACGTTTTGAAGTTTGACCGACAATCGATCGTTCTCCCTCCTGGCTTGAGATTATCTGTCTGGCGCGATCGTAATTGAATAAAACTGAGATAAACTGCGATCGATACGCCGATCCAGATCTCCATTTCCACGACAAAAATAATGAAACTTGCCACTTTAGCTACGACGATCCTGCTGAGTGCAACCTTCCCAAGTATTGGGGTTCTCGCTGAAAATGTAGAACACACTCAACAGCTTTTATCCACCAAAAGCTGTCCCGGATGTGACTTGAGCGGGGCAGGATTGGTTTTTGCCCAGCTAGCGGGCGCAAACCTGGCCCGGAGCAATCTCGTACGCGCTAATTTGTCCCAAGCAGACTTGACGGGAGCCGATCTGAGCCAGGCTAATTTGGTGGGAGCGTCTTTATCCAATGCCAATTTGGGGGGGGCCAACTTAATGGGAGCCAGTTTGGTAGGAGCGGATTTGCGAGGGGCGTACTTGATGAATGTCAATCTCGAAGGTGCCGATTTAACAGATGCCAACTTGATGGGAGCGACGGGTATTCCCGTCTATGCGGTGGAAGCTGAGGATTTGCTATTGTGGGCCAATCAAGAAGCCGGACGCGGGAACTTTCAGGGGGCAATTTCTTATTACGATGAAGCCTTGACGCTCGATCCGGACTTTGCCCAGGCCTATTTGTCTCGGAGTGCAGCTCGCAATCGACTCGGCGATCGCGATGGAGCGCTCAGTGACGCTCAACGAGCATCGGAAATCTTTTTTATTGAAGGAGATCGTCAGGGGTACGATGCGGCGAAGCTGTTCGCGAGCGCGATCGAGCTAGAAATTCAGGTAGCAGAGGAAGGAGCCAGAGGACCGGGATTCTTGGATACGTTGGGCAATATCGGTATCACGCTATTACAGTTCGGTTTGTTCTAGTGGATGGATTTTCGATCGAGCGCCGTTGGCAGAAGAGCGTTGGTGATGATGCGTCGGAAGCCGATGTCAATGAGCTGATGCCAATCTCGGAGATCGTCAACAGTCCAAACGACCGGTTCTACGCCGCGATCGCGACTGGCGGCAACCAGAGCCGGATTCTCTAGGAACACCCGGTACTCGCAAATCGTGACGGAATTCCCATCTGCCACCGCTCGAGCGAATTGAGGTGGGTAGGTCTGGTTATTTTTGATACTGTAGCCGAGTTTGACTGCCTCACTCACGAAGCGCGTGCGATCGAGAAAGGCGCTGCTAAAGGAGCAAATGACGTATCGCGCCAACCCGCCTCGATCGTCTAGGAGTTCGAGCAGTCGATCGATATCTTCGTTCGACCAAGTACAGTGAGGCTTGACATCGAGATAAATCGACTTTTTTAGGCTTTGCAGAATATCTAAGACTTCTGCCAGGGTGGGGATTCGCGCGTCGGAAAATTGGGGGTCGAACCAAGTTCCGACATCAAATCGAGCTAGCTGCTCTCGAGTGAGATCGTCAAGGCGATCGGGAATTCCGGCGATGCGTTCTAGAGTGATATCGTGAAAAACCATTGGGATTCCATCGGCGCTGAGTTGCACGTCAAGTTCGATCGAATCCGCTCCGGCAACGATTGCTCGGGCAAATGCGGGGAGGGTATTTTCAGGGGCAATGGCGCTATATCCCCGATGGGCGATAATTTCTAGCTCCGAAGTCTGATTTCGATCGCTCATAAGTCCTGACGTATTTCTAGAGATAACGTATTGAATTAATTGCCGATTTTATCGTAGTTTTCGATCGAAAATAAACATTAAGTTTTTGGGTTTAAATAAAAGTCAATTGTCGATAGTTTCTAATTTACGAATAATTAGTTTCATGTTATCTTGACAGTGAAATATAGCAACTAGCATCTTGACTTAAATTGGCAACTTTCGATCGAATATCCTTATGAAAAAAAACTGGATCTCGTCTTTCTTTTCAATT
Organism: Zarconia navalis LEGE 11467; assembly: GCF_015207075.1. GTDB lineage: Bacteria > Cyanobacteriota > Cyanobacteriia > Cyanobacteriales > Geitlerinemataceae > Zarconia > Zarconia navalis. The sequence continues at coordinate 6,688 of NZ_JADEXN010000083.1, read as the reverse complement.
ACTTTGTGCGCGATCGGTTGTTGGAGTTTTTCTCACGGGCCTTTAGCTGCCGAGCCGATCGAAAATACTCTCGAACCTCTGACTCCCGCCCAAACAACCGCCCTGAATGAAGGAGAAATTTTAGTCAATGGTGAAAATGGAAGCTATACCGCTCGAGTTGTCGTTCCGGCTTCGATCGATGAAGCTTGGGAGGTTTTGACCGATTACGGAAATTTTACAACCTTTTTGCCCAACACGCTTTCTTCTGAAATTCTTGAGGTGGAAGGCGATCGTTATGTTGTCGAACAGGTAAGCCAACAACAAATTCTGTTCCTCGAGATTCAATCGCGCATCCGGACAGAAAACCTTCATACCCAAAAAGAACGGATCGACTTTAATTACATCGAAGGAGATTTGGAACAATTACAAGGGTACTGGACGATCGAACAAATTCCGGGTGTCGGAGCACTCGAATCCACGGATTTACTGATTACTCAAGTCATCGAAGTACAACCCTCTCGCGGAACTCCCGAAGAACTATTTAACGATATTTTTCAAGATGCCCTTGAAAATAACTTAGAAGCCATTCGCGAAGAAGTGATTCGGCGACAAAGTGAAGCCTTGCCGCTCTAAAATAGCAAATAGCATCAAGAACAAGAGTGGTATCGCCCTTCGAGAGCTTTAACCTTCTTTCCTTGCTAGCTAAATAAAAGGATAAAATATTTTATCGGGTTGAGGCTGCACGATCTGTATCGCCGCCTCGATCTTCATGGGTTCCGAAGCCGATTTAGATCGATCGTTAGATCGTTCGCCTCGATCTTTGAAACATTTAGCGGTTTAATTTCAAGGCGTTTTGAATGGAACGCTTTCTTGAATTTTCGCTCCCAACCCAACCTTTGGAGATCTGGGTTTCCAAGGCTCAATCGGTCGATGTTCGCTCTTGTGTCGGGGTTTCAACCCAAATAATTCGTAACTGAGCCGGATCGGTTAGGTTGCTTTCCTCTTGCATGATCGTTTTCGTCTGTTGCGGATCGAAATAGACACCAAATCGATCTCGCAACCGTTCGACTCGGGTTTCGGTGCGTGCGAGTTCGGTTTCGAGTACTTGTAAGCGCTCTCTTCCTGAAAAGAGATAGGGAAGTAGTTGTATCAATGCCGACACGGCAATGCCGCACATGAGTACATTTACAACCAACTTGACGGATGTTTCGACAGCGATCTCAACGGGGGGGTTGTTAACATTCGTACGAGGAGATTTTTTAGGTGATTTTCCAGTGGAGCGTTGGCTTCGGGACGAATGCTGTGGGGGTCTTACGGGAAATCTTGAAGATTGGCTCGCGTTCATGAGGAGAAATGTGAAGATGACGACAAGATCGAAGACCTGTTCGCGATCGTGGAGATCGCTTTAGGTCGCACCTTTTCAGTCAATCTTTTGGATCGAACAATGTCAAGAGATCGAAGCGAAAAATATGGGGATATCTCACTTGGGAGCTTCGAGCGAGTGACCCGAAGCTCCCAACGCCTTGGAGTTATGGGTGATTACTTGTACAGTTCGGTAGACAAACGGAACGCAAGAATTCCCGGAATAAGGGCGATAATCAGAGCGGCAAAAACCTGAGTATCTGATAAAGACATAGCTGGAAAACTCCTGATAGAGTGAAAATTAATTATCCATACAATCCCCGCAAAATTACTACTTTTTGGGTCGCACTTCAATAGAAGACAATAAAATGCAACAAAATATGAGAGTATTCAGGTCTCAATAAGCTACCCATTTTGCCAAAACGAGGATACCGATCGAACTGTAGGCGGTTTTCCCCCTTTCCCTTCAAGAGCCTGTAAGCGTTATGGTTGTATAAGGCTTGCAATCTCGTGCCGACGATCGGGTCAGTTCCCATCGGCGCGTAGTTTGGCTTTCGCCCACCCGACGAACGACCAGACCTATTTTCGTTAATGTTCGAGAGATTCATCGATCTTTCCCCCAACTGGGGGATGGAAACCGTTTTCATTTTGCTGATTTTAGTCGCTCTAGAAGCCGTTTTATCGGCTGATAACGCGATCGCCCTAGCATCGATTGCGAAAGGACTTTCTTCCCCCAAACTCCAGCGTCAGGCACTCAACTTCGGATTGGCGATCGCCTACGCGCTCAGAATCAGCTTAATTCTCGTCGCGACTTGGGCGGTGCAATACTGGCAGCTCGAATTAGCGGGGGCGCTGTATTTGCTCTGGCTGGTGTTTCAATACTTCACGTCCGATCTGGATGTAGACCACCATCATGGTTCGAGATTTTCATCTCTGTGGCAGGCGATTCCGCTGATTGCATTTACCGACTTAGCATTTTCTTTAGATAGCGTCACCACCGCTGTTGCCGTCTCCGATCGCATTGCACTGGTTATAGCCGGGGGAACTATCGGTGTGATTGCCCTTCGATTCCTTTCGGGTTTGTTCGTGCGTTGGATCGAAGAATTCGTTCACCTCGAAGATGCCGGTTACATCACCGTAGGGTTTGTGGGGGTGAGACTGTTGCTGCGATCGCTTCACTCCCCTTTCGTTCCCCCCCAATGGATGCTCGTGGGGGCGATCGTCCTTTTATTTGCCTGGGGTTTTTCCGAACGCCGCGGGCCTTCGGAGCCGACAGAGGATACTCAACTCAAGCAGCATCAAGAGATTCACTGACTTTAGAAACTCTCATCTCGATCTCGAAAAGCGTCATCGTGCGGTGGGCAAGTTCTGGGCGAAGGTTCGAGGGAACGAACGAGATCGAACCTTCACCGTTAACGATGGAATCTATTCTTTAATCCAAGACATCAGGCTTGGAGTCCAGCTTGTCAGCTCTTCCTCTTTGAACCAGAGACTAATCTCTCGGGTTGCTGTTTCCACGGCATCAGAACCGTGAATCAGGTTCCGACCCACATCCATGCCAAAATCTCCCCGAATCGTACCGGGAGCAGCAGTGAGGGGATTTGTGGCGCCAATGAGAGTTCTGGCTCCGGCAACCACACCTTCACCTTCCCAAACCATCGCCACAACGGGGCTAGAAACGATAAATTCGACTAATCCTTTGAAAAAGGGTTTGTCTTTATGCACGTCGTAATGCCCCTCGGCGAGTTCGCGCGAGACGGCCATGAGCTTCATACCAACGAGAGTAAAGCCTTTGGTTTCAAAACGACGAACGATCTCGCCCACGAGTCCCCGCTGTACGCCATCGGGCTTGATCATGAGGAATGTTCTTTCCAAACCGATCTCCTAGAACAATATTGAGTTATCAAGTTATCAGATTAGCCTCTGGAGGGAGTGACAAGCAACTTGACTCTCCATCCCCCCGTCTCCCCGTCCTGACAGGTGTAGATTTTTAACTCCATTATTTTGTGGGTGATGAGTTTGCTTCCCTCAAACCTAAAACGCATCGCCCTGGCTTTGGACGCGACGAGTATCGGTCAAAAATTCACCGTACTCTCAATGAATGTGTTGTTAGCCGGATGTGGCATCCCTGTAGCCTGGTCTATTGTTCGTGCTTAACCATCTCCCCATCCGACTTTCTCCTTGGCGGCACTTTCCTCATACTCCCAATACTCCCATGAATACCTTTTTTGGTCACAACTCCTCCTAATTGTTAAAAACCTACACCTATCAGCTCCCCCCATCTAAGCATTCTCGCTTCTTTCCAGTCCCACGGCGTAAAGGAGCGGCGAGGGTGTCGGCTACGACTTGCAAACTTTTGAGATCGGTCACCATCCAAGCGTGAAGGGCAACGGACAATTTAATTTCTTCCCCAACGTTCATTTGAGAGCTATTTGCGGGTACGATCATCAAATCGTAAGGCGTCCAGATGGAAGTAAAGTCAATTTTGTCTAACATAGCCGGGGCATCTCGGTTCAAATCTTGTAAAAATGGACTGTTGGGGCGCATTTGCAAACAACCCGGTCGCCCCAAAGCGTAAGCCGTCCAGGTGCCGTGGTGGGGAGAGGAGATGGAAATAAACCGCCCGACTCGATCGATTCCTCCAAGTCGCTGAAGGTAGTAGCGGCTGACAATGCCTCCCATGCTGAATCCGACTAAATCGAAGGGTTGGGAACCAAACGTTTGTGCTGTGTAGGTGGCAACCTGTTGGGCCAAACGCTCTAAACCGAGGGTGCCGTTGTTTGGGGTTAGATTGAAGCTGAAAACCGACCATCCCAAGTTTTGCAAGTATGCCGACATCGTTTTGAAGAGGGTGGTGGTATCACCGAAACCATGAACGAGCAGGACGGGATGGCGCGGGCTATCGGGAAGGAGATTCAAGGTATTCATCTTGGGGTTGACGGTTCGAGTTCGATTTGAGCTTGTCGAATTTCGCTCTCTATTTTCCCCAACCTCTATCGGTAGGGTCTTCGTTCGTGCGATCGGAATTCAGTTCGATTCTGAATGGTATGTAAATCAGTGTAAAAAGTTTGGGCTTTGAGTCTTCTCCATATGAGAAATCGAACTCCGATCGTTACAAATTTTGCGATATTCTCGGCAAAAATATTAAGAATAGTTAATAGTAATTGCAATTTTAGTTACCATAAATTCATAATTTGGCTTAATAGAACTTTAGAATATCAGTTCAGCTCGCACGAACCTCGATCGAGTCTTCAGCCTCGGTTTCACGTAAGTTCGAGCCGAGCTAGACCGTAAAATCTTTAGGCTCCAACAGATAACACAGGATTTCGAGTTGGCAGATGTTTGTCCCGATGCTTCTAGATTGGTTTGCGCGGGTCCGGTCATCGTCCTTATCGATCGAGGGTTGAAGAGCATTTGAGTACAACGCGCGATCGACCCCACATCCGTTCGGGTTTCGAGATCGAGTTCGCGAGTGCGGTCTAACTCCACGTCCACCCATCATAGGTAACAATCTTCATGTTAAATAAGATATTTGGCTCCAAATCCAAAGAAAAAGAAAAAGAAGGCTTTTTTCTAGAATTTGACGATGCGAGCGGAACTCAATCGACAAAAACCGAGCAGCCACCTGCCCCAGCAGCCCAAAAAAAACCTGCCGAAGCCAAGAAAGACAGTAAAGCTGAGACCTCCGGACCGATTACACCAGAAGCCATTCAAGCTGTAGAAGAAACCGTCCAACCCAAACAACCCGAAGCAATCGTTCTCGACGAACCGGCTACACCTTCGAAAGAGTCGGCAAAACCGGCAAAAAAGAAAAAGGCGAAGAAAACTAAAGCCAAAAAAGAGGAGCAGCCTACCCCCGTATCCACCGCTCCCGTTGCTCCCGCGAAACCGCTAGCGAAAAAGGAATCCGAGCCGGTGGTATTATTTGCCCCGAACTATTTGATGCCGACCCCAACGAACTCTCGTCGTACCCCAAGCGCGAACATGAAGGAGTTTTTGGAGATGGCACGGGACATGAAGCGTCGTTAGAGCGCCGTTATGCCTTCTATAGCTGGCGATGTTTGAGGAACACCAGCCCGCTGTAGAGGGCAAATGCCGGGTCCCAGTTGGACGGTTTTTGGCGACCGAGTTCGATGTAATGGGATAAGCGGGCGAGCATAAATGAATATTCCACCACGGTTTCGCCAAAAGGGGTGAACTCCGAGCGCACTGGGGCATGACTCAAATGCCGCTCTAAGTTTTCGAGCAAGCCGTTCCACTTGAGACGGTTGGTGGTCTGGGACATTCCCACTTCAACGGTTTGGGGTTCCCCAGAATGGGATGCGTCTTTTTGAAACTCGTAAGAGCGATCGCACAGCCGCAGGATACAGTTTCGATCGCTCAGGTGCAAATCGCAGACTCGCGCGTAGTCTCGGGTTTCAAGTTTGCGCTTCACCTGCTCCGATTTTTTGCGGCTGATGTCGTAGTGAACGGCATCGACAAAGATGGGCAAGCCTCCTTCCACGCGCTGGGTCACTTCTTGCCAGTCAAATGCGATCGCCCCGAGTCGATTGTCTCGATTTTGACAAACGACGGTGGGTTGACCTGAGAAAGATTGAAAATAGCGCACGCGAAAGATTTTTATTTGGGCAATGTTGTCTAAGGATGCCCAAAAAACCGGGATACCGGCTTGTTGCAGTTCTTCGCCATACACGCGCAACTCCCCAATTGGACCCGTGCGGTACAGTCGCCAACCATAGCTTTGCAAGCGCATTTTTGCCGTGTAGGGATCGATTTGCAAAATCCGGGCGAGTTGTTGGGCTGTTTCTTTGCGTTTTTCCGGCGGCGTGGCTTCGAGAATTAAGACCCCCGGTTCCTGACTTTGAGGATTGGATGCGGCTTGTGAGAGGGCAAGATTTCGCGAAGCGCGTTCCTGCGCTTCCAAACGCTGCAATCCCAGACGTGCTTGGGTGAGAATTTTGGGAAAACTGGCAGTACGAAGCAGTTGCCGGTAAGCTTTCTCGGCGGCTTCAATTTTATGAGTTTCTTCGTAGAGACGACCGATATAAAGCTGTACCTGGGGATCTTGCGGCGATTGTTTGTATAGTTGTTTGAGCAGCTGGGAAGCTTGTCGGTAGTCTTGATTCTCAAAAGCAGCAGTGACGCGATCGAGCATTTTTTCTCTCCAGACATCGGGCGCATTCGTCGCAGCAGTCGGTTGGCGACAATTTCTCTATCTGCTCTATTTTGCACTTTCGAGGGTGGCGGCGACCAGGGAGAGAGCCACAATCGGTGCGGTACCCGCTCGCAAACCCCGGCATCCGAGGGATGCAGGCTTAAAACCAGCATCGATCGCCTCCGTGATTTC
>NZ_JADEXN010000082.1 GCF_015207075.1 Zarconia navalis LEGE 11467 | reverse complement strand
CCCTGAAACTCAAAAACCCCCGTACAGCAACGCCAGAATTCCGGTGCCGACTGCTCGATGGAATGCAACCAAGGACGAGACACCCACAACAGCAAACTCGGTTCCCACCGGGGTAAAGACTCCCGAATCTGGCGCAATCCGTTCAGAAACGACCACTGGACGGCGGCTGGCTGTCGGGTGAGCTGTTCGACTCCGACAATTTGAAATCCCGGTATCCCACATCCACCATTGGATCTAGAGGATCGCGGATGTTGCGCCAACCAGCGATTTACCTGAGAAATTGGATTGGGATCGCTCAGATTTAAGCGGAGACTGACAAAGCAGGGAAAAGACGAATCCGAATCCACGCCCAGTTCTGATTGCAACTGAGCCGCCAGACGATCTCGCCGGGTCAAATCGTCGCAAACGGCGATGAAAATCTGACGGCGCAAGCCCAGTTTAAATGCGAGTTTGAGACGTTGGTAAACTTGCCGATTCCAGCCCACGACTTTCGGGGAAGAAACATCACCTGCCGTTATCCTAGCAGGGGAATTGGGTATCGCTGAGAGTCGTGACGATCGCATGAACCTTGGGGGAGGACGTTTCTATCTATTTGTTCGGGGAGATTGGGGACGATCCCGAAAGGTTTGTGACTTTTAGGAATTTTAGAACGAACACTTCGGTACAACTCAACGAACTCGATCGTGCCTGAATGCTGACAAAAATGAAACCGAAGCCTAATTACTTCCCAAACTCTTCGCTAAAATTTCGCTCGTTCTCACAGCAGTCTAGGTAAAACTTCGCAGCTTTATCGCTCGGGCAAGCTTCTAAAATTTCTTGAAATATCAGCGAGGCTTGACTAAACTGGCGTTTAATATAAAGCGCGATTGCATCTTCAAATTTTTCTTTGTTTACCATCTTGCACGCTTTAACCTCAGTAGAGTTCCCATCGCATATTTCATAAACACCAACCATATCTCGAATTCCTTTGGGTTTTACAAGACCTAAGTAACGATAAGCATATCGCTCTCTTTGAGGTCTGCTCATCCTTCTGAATACATTTTCACTGATTAGAATTTGCGCTCCGAAATGTTTGGTTAAGCCCTCGAGTCGAGAAGTGAGATTAACCGCTGGACTAATGACAGTTGTATCCATACGATTTTGACCGCCGACAGTCCCCAGTCTAAGATCGCCTAAGTGAATACCAATCCCGATATAAATGGGTTGAAGCTCGAGTAATTGGCGTTCCTTATTATATTCAACTAGTTTTTCTAACATACTCAGACCTGCTTCAATTGCATTTCTAGCACTTTGATATTCTCGCTTCTCATCTTCATCATCAAACAGTGCCATAATTGCATCACCAATATATTTATCAATAAAGCCGTGATGCTCGGCGATCGCACCTTCCATTCTTTTTAAATAGCCGTTAATAAAATCAAAATTTTCTTTAGGAGTTTGCATATCGTCACTTAAACTCGTGAACGATCGAATATCAGAAAAGAAAATTGTCATTCTTCTTCTAATACTATCTCCTAATTGAATGTCAACAGTTTTTCTTCCTAAGAGGTCGGAGAAATTTTGAGGAATAAAACGCCTAAATGCTTCATTGGTTCGTTCGAGACGACCGTTCAAATTTGTAAGTTCGTTTTTTTGAACTTCGAGTTCTTCTGTTTTTTGCCTCAGCTCGGAAAATGCTACCTTCAAATCCTGACTCATTGTATTAAAATGCTTTGATAGAAGACTGAGTTCTGAAGGACGAGTGATATCAGGAGGGGGAGTAAATTCTTCGCTCAAGTTGGAGATTGAGGTTGATAAAGATCGGACAGAACTTGTCAGTATTTTGATAGGTTTAACAATTCGATAAGAGATAATCACGGCAACACCAGTTAGAAAAATACCCATAACAGCATAAATTTGCCAGCTGACTTGCTTCTTGTCAGAATTAATATTTCCCAAAAGCTCAGACTCTGGAACTGTCCAAAAAATACACCAATTTAATGCTTCGGCTTCATTCCTCGTTGTTTTTCCAATATCTAAGCCAGAAACTTTAACTAAATAAATCTCATTATCTATTACGATTTCGAGCGTTTGAGTACTTCTACAGTTCCCTTGATACTTTAGATCGAACTCTTCGGCAATATAAGAAATTACTTTGGCACTTTCTAGGAGCGTATCGTTATTCTTGCCTTGGTATTTATCAAATAAATTTGATGCCGTGACCAAGTTGAAAGTTCTACTATCATCTGCAGTGATAGAACGACGATTTTCAACATCGTGTCTGTGAGATGTCACAATTAAATTAGATTGAGATGTATCTGGCTCCTTTTGTGTTATAAATATTAATCCTTTATTATTTATATCTTGAATAACTTTTTCTAAAAAGTCTTCTACTTCTGAAAGAAGTAAATCGACACCTAATACACCTTCAAATTGGGTATTACCTGTTTCGAAATTCTGGCTAACAATACGCTTTACAGCAGTAATAACTAGCCTTTTATTTGTTGTACTGCTGTCTTGATAAATATCACTCCATGCTTTACCACTACTTCCAGCAATAAACCAAGGTCTCTCACTAGGAGTATATTTAGCTCGATTGTTTACTAAAAGATTTAAAATTTCGCCCGATTCTCGATCTACACCGTACATCTCCCTATAAGCTTCATTTTGTTTTAAGAGTAGCGAAACAATTCTTCCTTCGCCAAAGTTATACTCTGCCGACCAAAATTCATCATTCGGTGTTGCGTAGTAAATTGCATTTATAATTCGATCGAAATCACTAAAATCATTTCTGAATGAGATAAGCTGTTTGGCAAAATAGGTTTGAGACTGTTTGCTATTTTGGCTGTCAAGCTGTAAGTTATTTAATTCAATAGCATTACTATTAATTTGATTGATTAAATGAGGAATTGAGAAATATGTTGTTAGTTTATCTTTAACACGGTTATTAATTTCATTACTTAATTCTTCAAAAGTACGATCAATAATACGCTGACTATCTAAAACTGAAATTATAATTGAAAATGCAAAGCTTGTTCCAATTAAAGTTAGGAACGGAAATAAAATGCAAGTGGTAATAGAATCAAGCCTCTTTTTCATTTATTTTTTAAATATGTAAATTTAAATATGTAAGATTGAGTGATGCACTTAATTTATCTAATATCGGCAACAATTGCCATCGATTATGCCTTGCATAAATTGTAAAAAGCTCACTTTTCGGAAATCCTGTGAAAGCTTTTTCAATATAAAATGCACAATTTTATAAATTAAATTTTCAAACAAAGAGTTAGAGATCGAGTTTTTTGAGCAGACTTCAAGATTAACTCAAAAAATTTTGAGATCGCTTATTATTTCACACGGCAGTCATACAAACCTAAAGAGTTTGGCTCGCTCGTTTGTGACCGTTTTTGTGTAGATGCTAGAGGCTTAACCCATCAGTATGAGATGCGAAAATTATACCTGAGTTGTAGTCAAAAGACTTGTTACTTTTTGTGTGTTTTATACAAAAAGTATGCTTGAGTGCGTCGTATCTGGTGAAAGCGAAAAGACGGCTCAGATAGCGATCTCTTGACGATCGCGGACTAGTCGATGGTCTTCATACTCAAATCTAGCCAAGTCGATCGCGTAATCGGGGCGCTGCTGGAGATATAGTCTACTCCCGTTTCGGCAACTTTGCGAATATTGGTAAGGGTGACATTTCCCGAGGCTTCAATTTTGATGCGATCGCTGGTGTCTCGAATCCAAGCGACGGCTTCTTCCATCATTTCAACGGACATATTATCGAGCATGATAATATCGGCTTTGCAATCGAGTGCTTCTCGAACTAGATCGAGGGTATCGGCTTCAACTTCAATAGTTAGAGAATAGGGAATGCTGGCGCGAATTTTCGCGATCGCCGGTTTGAGGCCGCCAGCCAGGGCAATATGATTATCTTTAATAATCACCCCATCATCTAATCCCATGCGCTGATTCATCGCTCCCCCCACTTGAGTTGCGTACTTTTCAAGCGATCGCAACCCCGGTGTCGTCTTGCGCGTATCCACCAGTTGCGCGGGTAAATCGGCGATTTCGGCAACGTACTTTTGGGTAAGCGTGGCAATCCCACTCAATCGCATCCCCAGATTGATGGCGACGCGCTCCCCCATCAAGAGGGAATCGAGGGGACCTTCAATGGTGGCAATTTTCGTGCCGCGATCGCAAGATTCACCTTCTGCAACGGTGGGGGTAAATACTACGCGCTCGTCGAGCAACTGAAACACCCGCGCGGCGATCGGCAATCCGGCGATGGAACCCGATTCTTTGACGATCCAACAAGCCTTACCAATTTCCGAAGTCCCTTGTGGAAATAGGCTTTGGGTGGTGCGATCGCCTCGTCCGATATCTTCTAAAAGCCAGCTTTTTAATAACGGGTCTAGTGCTAAAAGTGGCGGCATTACAGCAGCGATCGTCATTTTTTTATGGGTGAAAAACGGCTCGTTTACATTAAAACAGGATGGGTCTTTTTGCCAACGGGTCTATCTCAAAATGCCAAAGGCTCCTGCAAAATGCAGAAGCCTTTACAAAATCAAAAAACTATGTTATTGATTTCGCGATGAGAGACATCCGACTGAATTAGTCAAGCGGGTTCATCGACAATGCAGGTTCACCTTCGCGATCGATCCCTTTCTCGAAGCCAGCAACAGCCGCGCGAGCGCGACCGGCGTGCCACAGGTGACCGACCAAGAAGAAGAAGCCCACGATGAAGTGGAAAGCCGCCAACCAAGCGCGAGGATTCACGTAGTTAAATCCAGAGTTCGGCTCGGTGATAATGCCACCCACAGAGTTAATCGAACCGTTGGGAGCATGAGTCATGTACTCAGCCGCACGGCGCAATTGCCAAGGCTGAATATCATTCTTGAGCTTATTCAAGTCCAAACCGTTCGGACCGCGCAGAGGCTCGAGCCAAGGACCGCGGAAGTCCCAGAAACGCATGGTTTCTCCACCGAAGATGATTTCACCAGTCGGAGAACGCATCAGGTATTTACCCAAACCGGTCGGGCCTTGAGCCGAACCGATATTCGCGCCCAGTTTTTGGTCGCGAGCGAGGAACACGAACGACTGAGCTTGAGAAGCTTCAGCGTTGGTGGGGCCGTAAAATTCGCTAGGATAAGCGCTGTTATTAAACCAGACGAAGCAAGAGGCGATAAATCCCATCATGGATAGAGCGCCCAAGCTGTAGGAAAGATAAGCTTCACCAGACCAGATGAAAGCGCGACGCGCCCAACCAAAAGGCTTGGTGAGAATGTGCCACACGCCGCCACCGATGCAAATCAGACCCAACCAGATGTGGCCGCCGATAATATCTTCCATATTATCGACACCGACAATCCAGCCCTTACCACCAAAAGGAGAGGTGGTGAGATAGCCGAAGATCGCTGCTGGGTTCAACGTGGGATTGGAAATGATGCGAACGTCACCGCCACCGGGAGCCCAGGTGTCGTAAACGCCGCCAACGAACATGGCTTTGATGACCAGGAGGAAGCAGCCACCGCCAAGCATCAGCAGGTGGAAACCGATGATGTTGGTCATCTGGTTCTTATCCTTCCAGTCGTACCCGAAGAAAGAAGAATATTCTTCGAGGCGCTCGGGACCGCGAACGGCATGGTAGATACCACCAAGACCCAAAACCGCTGACGAAATCAGGTGCAAAACACCGATCGCGAAATAGGGGAAGGTATTGATGACTTCACCGCCGGGGCCGACACCCCAGCCGAGGGTCGCCATGTGAGGCATGAGAATCATGCCCTGTTCGTACATGGGCTTTTCGGGAACGAAGTGAGCGACTTCAAACAAAGTCATCGCACCCGCCCAGAAAACAATCAGGCCGGCGTGAGCGACGTGAGCACCCAGCAATTTACCCGATAATTCGATTAGACGCGCGTTGCCAGACCACCAGGCAAAGCCTGTGGAGGCTTGGTCGCGCCCCGTGCCTGTCATGGCAGTATTAAATGTCGAGTCCAAGGGGGAAAACCTCCATTGAATTTGGGTTTTTCATTCGGGAGATAAAGCGACTTTAGGACTTGTTTAACCGCTTTATCTCTAACTAAATGAGCTTATGAGATGAGAATTTAAGGTTCGATCGAAAGTTCTACCTTAAATTCTTAGCTTATCTCATATCTTTACAAAGCGTTACCGCGAGGTAGAACTTCCTCGGGGAACTCAAAGCCCTTGTGAGGCTGGTCCGCCGGAGCCATCCAAGCGCGAATCCCTTCGTTGAGCAAGATATTCTTGGTGTAGAACGTCTCGAATTCGGGGTCTTCCGCAGCGCGGATTTCCTGAGACACGAAGTCGTAAGCCCGCAGGTTCAATGCCAAACCGACGATGCCAATGGAACTCATCCACAGACCCGTCACCGGCACGAACAGCATGAAGAAGTGCAACCAGCGCTTGTTGGAGAAGGCAATGCCGAAAATCTGAGACCAGAATCGGTTGGCCGTCACCATGGAGTAGGTTTCTTCAGCTTGGGTGGGCTCGAATGCCCGGAAGGTGTTGGCGCCTTCACCATCTTCAAACAGGGTGTTTTCTACCGTGGCACCGTGAATGGCGCACAGCAGCGCTCCACCGAGGATTCCGGCGACTCCCATCATGTGGAAGGGGTTGAGGGTCCAGTTGTGGAACCCTTGCAGGAAGAGGATGAATCGGAAGATGGCGGCTACCCCGAAGCTGGGGGCGAAGAAGAAGCTCGATTGACCCAAGGGGTAGAGCAGGAATACGCTCACGAACACCGCAATCGGCCCGGAGAAGGCGATGGCGTTGTACGGGCGAAGTCCCACCAATCGGGCGATTTCAAACTGACGCAGCATGAAGCCTATCAGTCCGAAGGCGCCGTGGAGGGCGACGAAGCTCCACAGTCCGCCGAGTTGGCACCAACGGGTGAAGTTCCATTGGGCTTCGGGTCCCCACAGGAACAGCAGGGAATGTCCCAAGCTGTCGGGGGGAGAGGATACCGCTACGGTGAGGAAGTTGCATCCTTCTAGATAAGAGCTTGCCAGTCCGTGGGTGTACCAGGAGCTGGCGAAGGTGGTTCCGGTGAGCCATCCACCCAGTGCCATGTAGGCGCAGGGGAATAGCAGAATCCCGGACCAGCCGACGAAGACGAAGCGATCGCGCTTTAGCCAGTCGTCGAGGATGTCGAATGCTCCCCGGCTCGCTGGCGCGCGTCCTACTGCGATTGTCATTAAGCGAATCTCCTATACAATATTGCGTCGTAAAGTTTTCTTAAGTCTGGCTACCGCCGTTTCGAGATTTCCCGACTTGCAGGATGCAGAAAATGGTTGAGAGCGATCGCGGACTTTACGTTTCTTTACTATGTTACTCATTATAGGGGGAAGCGATCGAAATTTCACCCCCCATGGCAAGAATCTGTCAGAATGAGGATCGCCGTGGAAAGCCAAGAGGGAAACGATCTAACCCAAAATTGGTAATTCATAATAAATTAAGAATCTAACGTTAAACTTCACATTCGAGCGCCCATGTTTACTATCGATGTCATGCTCAAATTGGCCCCGCTTCCCCTATCGGTGCAGCGAAAGACAGAGGAAGATGCTTCGGCGCTCTACGGGCAGATTCACGAAGCGATGAAATCGGGAACTCCCCAGCTTCTAGAGTTGACCTGCGATCGCCAACCGGAGAAAAAAATCTGCGTCCTCACCAGCGAAGTCTGTGCCGTCCAGATTTCTGAGAAATCCGGTGGTGCAACATCGGGCAAACAGCCCGGTTTCTTCGCCGCTCTTACTCAAACGGAAGCCTGATGTCCCTCAACCAGCAGCCTGCAATCGCCGTTCGAGATCTATGCTTCAACTGGCCCGATGGTACATCGGTGTTAAGTTCTTGTTCCCTCGAAGTGCCCAAAGGAGAATTTTGGATGCTCTTAGGAACCAACGGCAGTGGAAAATCGACGCTATTGCGCTTGCTGGCAGGTTTGCTCGCCCCTAAATCCGGTCAGATCGAGATTCAGCCTCCGGTGGGTTTCGTCTTCCAAAACCCCGATCATCAACTGGTGATGCCGACGGTGGGAGCAGATGTTGCGTTCGGATTGGTGGAGGAAAAGCTTCCACCCGTTAGCATTCGTCAACGGGTAGATGAGGCCCTCGATTTGGTCAACTTACTTCCCTTGCGCGGTCGTCCGATCTACGCGCTCAGTGGGGGCCAGAAGCAACGGATTGCCATTGCCGGTGCGATCGCCCGTCGCTGCGAGGTGCTACTTCTCGACGAACCCACCGCTCTACTCGACCCTGACAGCCAACTAGACTTGGTACGGCAAGTGCGACAGCTCGTCACCCGCCAGCAAATCTGCGCTCTGTGGGTGACGCACCGCCTCGACGAACTCGATTATTGCGATGGTGGCTTCTTGCTCGAACGAGGACGGGTCGTGGCGCAGGGGGAACCGAACCGACTCAAACAACGGTTGACGAGCACTTGAGAACGGACAACAAACCTTTGACTTTTGCCGACGGGTTCCGAAATTCTCTACTCAAATCCTGAAAGTGCCGTGTTCGATTCATTTTTACCTCAGTTTTCTGTTTCCCCCCAAATGGTGCAGTTTTTCATGACCTGCTTTGCCGTTGGGGTCTTTGGGGTTCCTTTCGGTCGGTTTCTAGACAATCTCATCGCTTGGATTGCTCCAAACAATTCCCACCGTCTCAAACGCCTCTCGATGTGGATGGCAGTGGGTCTAATCGGTGTTGCCTTTTTCCTGCCGGATTTTTGGGGTCGTATTCTCGTGGCACTGGCGATCGGGATGTCGATCGGTTACGTGTTTTCACAACAGTTTCGGGATGACTGGCACGGTCGGGATGGGGAACGATCGGGCGGTGAGTGACGGTTGACGCAACACGTTGTATTGCAAAAGTATTATATTTGTATGCCTTGATATAGGGTTGGCAGAACGTTGCATTATAGGCAAATATAGGCATAAGCAACCTAACCGACTTCCCTACACTTGGCTAACAACAATGTCTCCCATTTCCCCTACCACCATTTTGTTGGTAGACGGCTACAACATTATCGGTTTGTGGTCCGATCTACAACAAATTCGCGATAACTACGGTTTGGAACCGGCCCGACGGGCGTTAACCGAACGGCTCATTGGTTATAGTACCTTTCACGGTTTTGACGCACGGGTCATTTTCGACTCTCAATATCGAAATTCTCGGAGTCATCGAGAAACGATTACGCCTCATTTATGCCTGGTGTATACCGATTTCGGTCAAACAGCAGATACCCACATCGAAAAGGCTTGCGCCGCCATCAAACGGGAGGCTGCGCGCCCCAAACGGCGAACGATCGTTGCCACGTCCGATCGCGCCCAACAACTGGTTGTGGTGGGATACGGTGCAGAGTGGATGTCGGCACGGCAACTCGCATCAGAAGTCGAAACCTCCAATCGTCGCGTGCGTCGCCGACAGCAAAACGCTCCAGCGCGATCGTCGAGGCGGTTGCTCTCAAATGCCCTAGACCCGGCATCCCGGCAGCGTTTGGCACAGTGGCAACAGAGGCTTTAGCTCGATGGTGACTCATCTTGAGAAAAGATTCTTTTGAGACTTGCCAACAAATCCATTTGTGACTAATATAGTAAAGGCGCGATTCAAGCGTTCCTCAGTAGCTCAGTGGTAGAGCGGTCGGCTGTTAACCGATTGGTCGCTGGTTCGAATCCGGCCTGGGGAGTTTAAATTGAATTTTAAAAGCTCACAGAGCAAACTTTATCGGTCTACGAACTCCGTATTCGATCGAATTGCGAAGCTTTGAGTTTGGCAAAATTTACTCGATCTAGAAAATGTCCGACATGTCTGGTACTCGGTATCGAAAATCTTGAATGGAATCGATCCGATTACTAACGTGTAAGTTGAGGTGAGCGTTACGCACCTTACTTGACAGGAAATTTTTAACAATATCGTCCCGCTACAAAAAATTTCTCTCAAATTCATCAAACCTCGATCGAGCAGGGACTTCAGAGACTCGATCGTCCTGTCGTTTTCTCTATATTTGCAACATTCTCGAATAAATTTCTACCATTGGGCAAAAAAAAGTGCATAAGTTCCCAAACCCGAGAAATATGTAGTAGTAGCTGACGCACAGAGACGCTTCACGGCTTCCTCAAACATCGTCAGTCAGCACATTAGAGTTGTAAGGAGTTTGGCATGAACGACGACATGATGATGGATGATGAGATGATGATGGACGATGACATGGACGACATGGACGGCATGAACGACATGGATGACATGGACGACATGGACGACATGGACGACATGGATGACATGGATGTTGAAGCGATCGTGGGTGTCTCATCCGGTCAATTCTTCGCCCCGAATGATATTACTTCCGATTCGGTTATCCTCATTACTGACGAAAATGGTGGTACAGACAACCGATTTGAATGGGGCATTGGCATTGAAGGGAGTTTCCCCAGCGTACTTCAGTTCGATGGTGGTGACTTATTCGGTGCCAAACCAGACGAACCCTTTAAAATCGGTCAAATTTTCTATCAAAATGGCACGATCGAAGCGGGAACGGGCTTTAGTGGCGAGTTTGCTTTTCAAGTGGATCTCGATTTTGATGAAACCGACGACGATCCCGATTCCTTCGTCTACCTATTCGATATTGACACAACCCCCAATGTGACTGGCGATCCGGTTCTCGATGCCGATGTACTAGGCTTTTCTAGCGGCGGATTGACCCCGCAAACCTTTGAACTTGACGGCGACACCTATACCCTGCAACTCTTAGGTTTCTCCCAAGATGGGGGCCTAACGACCACTGGTGGATTCAACTCGCCTGAAGAAGGGTTTGATATTGGCAACTTGTACGGTCGTCTGATTCAGATTGCCGATAACAGTGGTGGTGGTAGTGGTGGTAGTGGTGGTAGTGGTGGCAGTAGCGGAGGTGATAGTACTCCGACCATTCCGATCGCGTTCTTCACCACTTTGAGCCAAACGACTATTACCGAAATCACCGCATCTGGAGGGATATTTATTGGTGGTAGCAATGGCCCCGTTGCTGGATCGGTCATCATTGATAATCCCTCTCAACTCAATACACTCTGGAGCATCAATGCCGAGGCATCTCTGAGTTTTAGCAGCGAAACTACCTTCGAGATTACATCCACGACAACCACCACGATCGACTTTGAAGCTTTCGGTATTACAGCGGCGATCGGATCGGATGGAGATGACAGCGTTGATGGTTCCAACAATAACGATGCGATCGATGGTGATGATGGCGACGATATGCTCGAAGGGAACGACGGTAACGACGTTTTAATGGGGAGCGATGGTGACGATATCTTGATGGGTGGAGACGGCATCGATTGCGTCTACGGGAACCGTGGAGATGACTTTGTTTCAGGCGGAGCAGGTGGTGATATTGTCCGAGGAGGAAAAGGTAACGATGTCGTTCTTGGAGAAGAGGGAGACGATATTCTTTCGGGAGATAGCGGTTTCGACATTCTCACTGGTGGCAGTGGTGATGATGTCTTTATCTTGCAAAGCGAATTCGATGAAACTGAAGCCACTTTCAGTGCAGATTTGGTGACTGACTTCACCGTTGGAGAAGATATTATCGCGCTGACG
The DNA here is from genome assembly GCF_015207075.1 of Zarconia navalis LEGE 11467. Classification (GTDB taxonomy): domain Bacteria; phylum Cyanobacteriota; class Cyanobacteriia; order Cyanobacteriales; family Geitlerinemataceae; genus Zarconia; species Zarconia navalis. The sequence goes on along the minus strand of NZ_JADEXN010000082.1, from coordinate 1,002 downwards.
GTGGATGTTGCCGTCACCTTTGAAGTTCGCGATTTCAATGCTGACGGTACGGACGATGTGGGAGTTAAACTTGCTGAAAATGGTTCTTTTATCGGCTTCGTTCTCAATACCGACAGCATTGTAAGTGTCGAGAACTCCATTGTTTCGGTTCCTCAAGGTGACTTGGCTTTAATTTAAGATCGATTTCTCTCTTTTCGTTACGATCGCGCTCGATCGACTTTAAGTTAAGATTGCCAGTTATCTAAATTTGAGATAACCGGCAATTTTGTCTGGGAAAATTTCGTAAATGTACTCTTAAAAATACGCTGTCTAAAATATTATTTAAAAATGTGTAGATAGCAGGTCTAAACACAAAATCATGCTAGATTAAGCCGTATTATTTTCGGTTTCCATATTTCGATAGAATGTATCGATCGAGACTGAAGTTCAATTGTGAATTGGGTGCTGTGAGGTCAAAGTATGCAACGGTGGATCTATCGAAGTGCGATCGCATTGCAACTGGTAAGTTTTTGGGGAGCGATCGATGATGCGGCGATGGCGCAAATCGTCCCGGATACAACGCTTCCTAATAATTCGATCGTCACTCCCAACGGCAATGTTATCACTATCGACGGAGGAACCGAAGCGGGAAGCAATCTCTTCCACAGTTTCCAGGAATTTTCCGTTCCCACCGGGGGTGAGGCGAATTTTAACAATAGCATCAGCATCGACAATATTATTACCCGCGTCACCGGCGGTAACTTTTCTAATATCGATGGTTTGATTCGCGCCACCGATGCAAATCTATTTCTGCTCAATCCTAACGGCATCATTTTTGGCCCCAACGCCAGACTCAATCTTGGCGGTTCGTTTCTGGGCAGTACGGCCGATCGATTTTTGTTTAATGATGGTAGTTTCTACAGTGCCACGGATACTGCCCAGCCATTGCTGAGTATTAACGTTCCCATTGGCTTGCAGTTTGGAGCCAATCCGGGGGATATTCAAGTTTTGGGGTCGGGAACG
>NZ_JADEXN010000081.1 GCF_015207075.1 Zarconia navalis LEGE 11467 | reverse complement strand
GTTCTGGGTCGTCCGATGACACCTGACGACTGGAATCGCCAACTAGAGATCCGGGGGCAACGATCTGCTGGGGGGCAACTGTTGCGTTAAAAAGGGTGGTTGCCGCACCGATACAAGCATTTTCACCGATCGAACATTCTCCAACCACGAGGACTCCTGCTCCCAAATTGGCTCCCGCACCGATGGTTAACCGACCGCTGCCACTATGCACCACAACTCCCATACCCAAGCAAGCTCCAGCCGCAATCTCGATCCGACCGTTGGGTTGGGCTTGTAAAATCACCCCAGTTGCGATCGCCGCGCTCGGGTGGATAGTGACATCTCCGCGCACGCAAGCTCGCTCGTCGATCGCAGGTTGGAGGGGCTGCAATGGCATACAAATCAACCTAAAAACATGATGTTCGACTCATTTTTCCCGCCCTGCAATGGATACGGGGGAAAGGTGAGAGTCCGTCGAGGATAATACTTTGAGAGAATTGGAATGAGAATGGGAAATCGCGATAGAAACACTTTCGCTAGGATGCTCGTGCCGCGAGGATTTATTCTAAAAGCCTAAAAAAGCCACACATCACCTGAGAAAGCTGGAAAATTTTGAGGGAGTGGCTAACGGCAACCGTTATCGAGCGCTTGACGATATCCCGTAAACCGTTTGCCACCCCGTAACTCGATCGCGCGCCGGTCTCAACCGGGGCGTTGGATCAAGGTTTCGGCAACTCGCCGTTTGGCGTTGGGATCGACACCGATCAAACGCACGTACTCTCCAGGGTAGGCATGCAAACAGGCTTCGAGCTGAGCGATAACCTCCGATTCCCGTATAGATTCGATTGGAGCGCCACTTTGCCAAGAACTGGTTTTAAAACGGCGCGTATTGGCGTGTTCGGTGCTGATTTTGTAGCCTTGGGCAATCAAAGCGCGCACCTGGTCGATGGCATCGCGATCTAGGCTGCTGCTGGCAAATCCATTACTCGACCGGTTATAGCCTGAGTTGTTGTAGCTGGAGTTATATCCTGCGTTGTTGTAGCTGGAGTTATATCCTGCGTTGTTGTAGCTGGAGTTATATCCTGCGTTATTGTAGCCCGAGTTGTTGGAGCTGGCAGAGTAGCTGCCATTGCTCGCTCCGGTTGTCGGCGATAAGGGGAAGGGATCGACAGACATCCGATCGCCCGGTCGTTGGACGAGGACTTCTAACACCCGACGTTTGGCTTTCGGGTCGATACCGATCAAGCGGACGTATTCGCCCTCGTGGTCGGCCAAACAAGCTTGGAGTTCGGTGAGGACTTGACCTTCGTTCTTCGCTTGGATAATCGGACAACTCAACCAAGAACTGGTTTTGTAGCGACGCTTGTCGGCGTGTTCGGTGCCGATGTGATAGCCCGCCCGCAACAAAGAGCGCACTTGTTCGACGACTTCGGAACTCATGCGACCGGCTTCGTCGCTGTGGGTCGCATCGATGGTTGCATACGAACCCGACGAACCCGAATTCGGGCGCGCGGACGAGGGGCGATCTTCGGGGTGCTGAACGACCATCTCGAGCAGGCGACGCTTGGCGTGCTTATCGATGCCGATCAAGCGGACGTATTCACCTTCGTACTCCCTCAAGCGGGCTTCAAGTTCGGCTAAGGCCCGCTCCTCTTGCTTAGCTTCGATGGGAGTACCGGTTTGCCAAGAACTGGTCTTGAAACGGCGTTTGTTGGCGTGTTCGATCCCCAGGCTATACCCGGCTCGCACCAGAGAGCGCACTTGTTCGACAGTTTCGGCACTCAAACTACCCGACGAGCTCGACGATCTTGCCGATCTCGTCGAGCCGACCGTTGCCACGGGGCGATAGGAAGAAACCTGCGCGGCTGAATATGAAGATCGATTGGAGGAGCTAACCGTAGAGGGTACGGAACCATCCGGTTTTTGGATCAGCATTTCTAGAACCCGACGTTTGGCTTTCGGGTCGATGCCGATAAGCCGCACGTACTCGCCTTGATGTTCTCGCAAGCAGGTTTCGAGTTCACTTAGAACTCGATCGGTACTGCGTCCTTCAATAATCGGACAAGTAAGCCAAGAACTGGTTCTAAAACGGCGCTTGTCGGCATGTTCGGTACCGATTTTGTATCCTCGATCGAGCAGCGATCGAACTTCCTGGGCAATATCTGCGTTCACAGTTCCATCCTCTATTGGCATTGTGTCATGTTCGGTTCCGGATAAAGTTCCGGTATGGTGGGTGCGGCTCGCGGGGTTGAGAGCCTCCACCGATGGAGTCGAATCTCCCACTCGTTGGTGTTTGACTCGTAAAGCTTCTGTCATTTCAATGACGTGACGGGCGAACTCTCGATCGCTCGGACGCACGTCAGGCAATCGGTCGGCATGTTGCTGGTCGGTAATCACCGCTCCTGACGGAACGTACTTACCGGGGGGAATTTCGACATCCTGAATCAGCACGTGCATCATCACGATACAACCATCGTTCACTCTGGCATTAAACACGGTGGAACGAAAGCCGATAAAGCAGTCGCTGCCAACATAGGCGGGACCGTGAACCAAAGCCATATGAGAAATACAGGTGCGATCTCCGATCCAAATGGAATATTCCCGCTCGTCGTCCCCCATCACGCGACCGTGCTCTAAGCCGTGAATGAGTACCCCATCTTGGAGGTTCGTCCCGTTCCCGATATAGAACGGAGATCCGCCATCTGCTCGGATCGAAGTTCCGGGGGCAATTAAAACGTTGGCTCCGACGCGCACGTCCCCAATAATGTTGGAGAAAGAATGCACGTAGGCTGTTTCGTGAACGTGGGGTTCCGATAAGCTTGTCAGTTGTGGAGTCGGGAGATCCGCGCTACTGCGGACTACCATCTGGGATATCCTCCTAAAAATTCTGTGCTTTTATCTAAACTTGGGTTATCGATGGTCGATCGGTTTACTTTTGACCGTTTGGACTCCCCCCAACTCCGACAGCAGCAGACGAAAAGGCGATCGTCGGACCTCGCTAGAGCTGGCTGTTTTCGAGCCGAGTGAGGTCGGCAATACCATGATTTTGTAACCAGTGGCGATCGCGCTTCTTCGCAGGCGGCAACAGTCTCTACTTACAGTAGATTCGACGATTTTCGACATTCACCGTATCGATGATGCCAACTACCATCGCGTCGATCGGTCGCTGCTCGTGACCCATTTCCTGGCGTGCCGCACTGCCCTGACTCACCAACACCCACTCTCCAATACCCGCACCGACCGGATCTGCAGCCACCTCATATTGAGACAGGAGTTGACCGTTTTCGTCGATCCATTGAACCAACAGAAACTTCGTTCCGGTTAAACTGTGCAGCTTCTGAGTGCTGACAACGGTCCCGAGAACTTTAGCAATTTGCATTTATGATTCTGTTAGGGTCGGCGGATCGTCCGAGGAGAACCGATGCTCTCGCGGAATTGCTCTACCTCTTCGGTATACCGGATGGGCAATACGTATTCTAGGACTTGACCTCCTTGCACTCGATTGTTCGCCGATTCAACGCCAGCCGACACCGAGGCTTGGACTTCCGAGACATCACCGCGAACGATGACGGTGACCCGCCCCGATCCGATCTTCTCATACCCGACTAAGGTGACGCGAGCGGCTTTGACCATTGAATCAGCAGCTTCCACCACAGCAGGGAAGCCGAGGGTTTCAATCATTCCCACTGCAATTGACATTTTATTTGAACTCCTATCAAACGAGCTTTATTTTCGGCTTAACGTCCTTGCTGTCGATCGCCCTGGGTGACTGACTCAGCCGTCAGAAACTTAGGGTCGAACGAACCGCGCTTCGGACTCTTGAGGATTGAGATGGCTTACGTCGTTACATCCGGAATTGATCGACCTCTTCGGTATACCGGATGGGTAAGACGTATTCCAGGTTTTCGTGGGGACGGGCAATGATATGAGTCGATAGAACTTCTCCACCATTGACCCGGTTGGCCGCAGCGATACCGGCTGAAACCGAGGCTTGAACTTCCGAGACATCTCCTCGGACAATAACCGTAACCCGACCCGATCCGATCTTTTCGTATCCAACCAAGGTAACTCGAGCAGCTTTCACCATCGAATCAGCGGCTTCCACAACTGCTGGAAAACCTTTGGTTTCAATCATTCCTACAGCGATTGACATACTTTTATTGGCGCTCCATTAGTGCCTATGCGCAGCAAAATTAACAAGGGGGCAAGTTTGTGAATGTAACTCTGGCTCAAAATTCGCAAGTTGCAACGCAATCTCGGCGAGGTGATACCGCTCCGGCTAAAATTTCGATCGGACGCGCTACGCGCTACTTCTCATGCCGGAAATAGTAGACCCTTCTCAACACCAGATTGGGTTGCCAGTGGCAAAAATTTGACGGGGATAGCTTATTTTTTATCCCACGTGAATAGCATAGGAAATTTCGGCTCCTCTGACAATATAAAACATAATGATATTTTCAAATGAAATAGTTTAACAAAACTTAACCATGATTTCGCTCGAGCCTCCCGAGACATCGAAGCCATTAGGTTTTGGGAACTGTACCGACTGTTTTATAATTTCTTTATCATGATTGAGAAAACTTAAATCTTGAAGTCGAGAACCCGCATTAACCTGCGGCTAGCTCTGGGTCTAATGAGTCCTTCGCTCGGTCAAAAATCTCACCTGAGTTCTTCTGGCTTTCTGGTTTAAAAGGATGGCTAGTCTGGGGATAGCGAGCATTAGAGTGTAAATCGATCGAGATCTGTGGGGTGGCGATTAGCGCCGCCGTAGAGAGATTTAGAATCGATCGCCATTCTAGACTTTAACGCCGTTTCAACCTCAGAACTCGAGGTTGTTATCGGATTTTTTTGCTTGAAAATCGATCTGTTGGAGAACGTGCAACCTAAAATGAAGAGCGATCGCTCGAGGCTCGAGCACGCGTAAAAATCACAAAATTTGTTTTTAAAACGACCCCATTCTTCCATTAAACCTTGTAATCTATCAGGCACTTGAATGACTGATTTCCTCCTAGCAAATAGTTGGTTTATTCCCCTCTACGGTGCGATCGGAGCCGTTTTAACTCTACCCTGGTCTTTGGGGATTATCCGTCGTACGGGGCCCAGACCGGCCGCTTATATCAACCTATTAATGACCCTGGCTGCGTTCGTTCACAGTTCGATCGCCTTTTGGGCGATCTGGGGGCAGCCCACCCAAAAATTGGTGTTTAACTGGTTTAGCGCCGCAGACTTAACCATTCCCTTAACCCTCGAACTGTCTCCGGTGAGTTTGGGTGCATTAGAACTGGTAACGGGTATTAGCCTCTTAACCCAAGTGTACGCCCTGGGCTATCTCGAAAAAGACTGGTCTCTAGCCCGGTTTTACGGCTTAATGGGTCTGTTTGAAGCCGCTTTGGGAGGAGTAGCCCTGAGCGATTCCCTCTTTCTCACCTACTGTTTGCTAGAAGTTCTCACCCTCTCAACCTACTTACTCGTCGGATTCTGGTACGCTCAGCCCTTAGTTGTCACTGCGGCTAGAGATGCATTTTTAACCAAACGAGTCGGCGATATTATTCTGCTGATGGGAATTGTCGCCCTATCGAGCTATGGAGAGGGACTCGATTTTAGCTCCCTGCAAAATTGGGTCACCACCGCACCGATTTCCACCTGGACGGCAACTTGGGTGGGCCTGACCCTAATTGCCGGGCCGACGGGGAAATGTGCCCAGTTCCCCCTAAACCTCTGGCTCGACGAAGCCATGGAAGGGCCCAATCCAGCAGGAATTATGCGAAATTCCGTGGTGGTGTCCATCGGCGCTTACGTACTGATTAAACTTCAACCGATTTTCATCCTCTCTCCCATTGCCGAAGACGTGCTGATCGTTATCGGGACGGTAACGGCCATTGGAACGTCCTTAATGGCGATCGCTCAAATCGATATCAAGCGCACCCTTTCCCACTCCAGCAGTGCTTACTTAGGACTCGTCTTTATCGCCATCGGCTTGGGACACGTCGATATTGCCTTATTGCTGCTATTTACTCATGCCATCGGCAAAGCTCTCATTTTCATGAGTGCCGGGTCGATCATTCTCACCACGAGCAACCAAAACATCACCGAGATGGGGGGACTCGGGTCGAAGATGCCCGCCACAACCATCGCGTTTGTCGTCGGTTCTGCCAGTTTGGTGGCTTGTTTGCCCCTGGGCTTCTTCTGGACGATGCAGCGCTGGTTGAACGGATCGTGGGAGATTCATGGATGGTTGCTTGCCATCTTGATGTTTGTCAATGCCCTGAGCGCCGTTAACTTGACCCGCGTATTCCGCTTGGTGTTCTTGGGGTCCACCCAACCCAAAACCCGTCGTGCCCCCGAAGTCCCTTGGACGATGGCTTTGCCCATGGTCGGACTGACAGTGGTGACGCTGCTGGCTGGAATTGCGCCGCGACTGTGGCCCCTATGGCTGAGTCCCGTTGCCCCGCTAGCCGATGTCGATTCGCCTCTGATTAGCCTAGCAATGCCTTTACTCATCTCATCCGGGGTCGTCGGTCTGATTATCGGCAGCACCCTCGAACTTCGCCGCGCTTGGTCGAGGCCCATGCAACGATCCATGCGCTTCCTCCAGGATTTATTTGCCTACGACTTCTACATCGAAAAAATTTACGAACTGACAGTGGTGATGGCCGTCAGCTTAACCTCAAAAGCAACCACTTGGTTCGATCGCTATGTGGTGGACGGCGCGGTAAACTTCGTCGGTCTGGCTACTATCTTTAGCGGTCAGGCCCTAAAGTACAACGTTTCGGGTCGCTCTCAGTTTTATGTTCTGACGATCGTCATTGGGACTTGTGTGCTGTTCGTTTTGACCAACGGATGGTTATTTTAGCCACCTCGATGGGAGTTGTACCCGCAAAATATAAGGAGATAGGATGCTTAGCGCTTTACTTTTAATTCCTCTAGTCGGTATTGCGGCGATCGGCTTTTTGCCGGGGACGATCGATCCGAAGATCTGTCGCCGTATTTCCCTGGTGGCAATACTGGCAACATTAATTTGGACAATTTGGATCGGCATCGGCTTCGACCCCACCGCACCGGGAATGCAGTTTTCGGAGTTCGTCCCCTGGGTACCGTGGATGGGGTTCAACTATCATTTGGGCGTAGACGGATTATCGATGCCGTTGCTGGTGCTCAACGGTGTTCTCACCGCCATCTCGATCGCCAGTACCCCTGGCGATCTCCATCGACCCCGGTTCTACTACACCTTGATGTTGCTGATTAATATCGGTGTGACCGGCGCGTTTGTGGCTCAGGACTTGTTTCTATTTTTCGGATTCTACGAACTCGAAATTGTTCCCCTCTACTTCCTAATCGCCATTTGGGGGGGCAAGCGACGCGGTTACGCCGCCACGAAATTCCTCATTTATACCGCTATTTCGGGCTTTTGTATTCTTGCATCGTTTTTGGGAGTCGTTTGGCTTTCGGGAACGGGAAGTTTCGATTACGCACCGTTACGATCGGCCGGTTTACCCCTGGGAACGCAAATTCTGCTGCTGGTTCCGTTGCTGGTGGGTTTTGGAATCAAAATTCCTTTTTTCCCCTTCCATACCTGGCTTCCCGATGCCCACGTCGAGGCATCGACCCCAGTGTCGATGTTACTCGCCGGAGTGTTGCTGAAATTGGGAACTTATGGATTGTTGCGGTTTGGAGTGGGCTTATTTCTCGATGCCTGGGCGTATCTAGCCCCCTGGTTGGCGGTGTGGGCTGCCGTTAGCGCTCTATATGGAGCTTCCTGCGCGATCGCCCAAACAGATATGAAAAAAGTGGTCGCCTACTCCTCGATCGCCCATATGGCCTTTATTTTGCTGGCTGCGGCGGCTACCACTCAACTGAGCCTGTTGGCAGCGGTCTGTCAGATGATCGCCCACGGCTTGATTTCGGCACTGCTGTTTTTCCTAGTGGGGGTGGTTTACAAGAAAACGGGAACCCGCGATGTCAACGTATTGCGTGGTTTGCTCAATTTCTCGCGGGGGTTGCCCCTCATTGGCAGCTTGATTATTCTCGGGGTGATGGCTAGTGCCGGACTTCCGGGTATGGTGGGTTTTATTGCCGAGTTTTTGGTGTTCCGGGGTAGCTTTTCCCTCTTTCCCGTTCAAACCCTTTTGTGCATGGTGGGTACGGGTTTGACAGCGGTTTATTTTCTGTTAATGGTCAATAAGGTCTTTTTCGGTCGCCTATCAGAGGTGACGATCGATTTACCCCAGGTACAGTGGTCCGATCGGATTCCAGCCTTGATTCTGAGCGTGGTAATTTTTATCCTCGGCATTCAACCCAATTGGCTGGTATTCTGGAGCGAACCCCGCATTGTTTCTTTGGTGACGGAGTTCGGTCAACCCCAAGCAGGTCTTTTGACACCGGGCAATGGGATGGGAGACGATCGAGATTTAGGCTTTCAACCCATAAAATCTGAGGTGACCCAATAATTAGGGCAGAAAGGAGAATGTTAGATGCCTCGAATTCGTCAGCATTGAGCCACCATGCCGTCAGTCGTCAGCTTCAAGCCAACCTCAAACGAGAGGATGAAAGATTGGGAGACTCGTTAGAACTGGAACGAATCCTTTGGCTGACAGCGGAATGTTGACTCAAATTTCTCCTTCCCCCACGGCACTTTTTTATATTTGTTGATTTAAACTCGATCGGAAATGACCATGTTAAGCGTCGATAAGCTCGAACCCTCCAAACATCCTCTAGCTGAATACATACACCGCATCGAAGCATGTCTTGCCCTGCTCGAAGATACCCCCGTTCACGTCGTCGAAGTCGTCGGAATTCTTAAAAGTTACGGCATTATTTTAGATGCTTACTCTCGGAACTTAATTTATATCTCCGAACACCAATTTTTAAATCTTTTTCCCTTTTTTAAATACTTTAATGGCAAAGTGACCTTCGATCGGTTACTCAAACATTGGAATCACGATCGAATTAATTTCGAGTACGCTGAATACTGTATGAAATCTATGCTTTGGCATGGAGGAGGTGGCTTAGATGCGTACCTCGATACTCCCGAATTCGCCCAAAATGCCGAAGCGGCTATTCAAGCCCGATGGAAAGGTAATCTCTTCATGCTGGGATTGCACAAACTATTCCCCAACTTTTTACCCGAACAGGTGCGGGTCATGGCTTACTATAGTGGCCTGGGACAGTTCTGGCGGGTGATGAGCGATATGTTCCTAGAGCTGTCAGATCTCTACGATCGCGGCGAAATCCAATCCATTCCCCAAGTGGTACAGCACATTCAAGATGGCTTAGTTGCTGCTGCGGGAAACCCGATCGTCCACCAAGTCAAACTCGGCGATCGAGTTTACGACATTTTGCCCAAATCAGCGGGTCTAACCTTCCTCATGGATACCGCCGTCCCCTATGTCGAGGCAATTTTCTTTCGCGGAACGCCCTTTCCCGGAACCATCTCCTATAACGCTCAAGCCTATCAAATTCCCTTCGATCAATCGATTTTCAACTACGGCGCGCTCTATGCCGATCCGTTGCCCATTGGCGGTGCGGGGATTCCTCCCACATTGCTGATGCAGGATATGCGCCACTATCTCCCCGAGTACTTGCACGAAATCTACCGTCAGGGCAAGCGCCAGGAAGACGATATTCTGGTGCAGATTTGCCAGACTTTCCAAAAGTCCATGTTTTGCGTTACCACGGCGGCGATTCGAGGACTAGCCCCTCACCCGATGGACACTACCGATTTGGCCCAACAACGGGAGAATCGAGCGTACTTAGAAGGTTGGATGAACCGCTTTGTCTCCTCGCGCGTGGTGGCGGTTAATTCTTGACACCTAAATAACACGCCGCATCCTCTACTAGAAATGCTTCGATCTACAGCCAATCTGAAGAATCGTCGATGCGACGTAGTTTTTTGGGTTCTGGAGGTTCTGGAGGTTCTGGAGGTTCTTGAAGTTCTTGAAGTTCTTGAAGTTCTTGAAGTTCTTGAAGTTCTTGAAGTTCTTGAAGTTGATGTAATTCCTCCGGTTCTTCGACTTCGAGTTCGATCTCGATGGGAACTTTCTCCACCGCTGGAAGTTGTAGAGGAACGGGGGTTTCTTCGACAACATCGGGCAACAGCACCGGCAGAGGTTCGGGTTGCTCCAGCCAGAAGCTGGCAATTGGCAGAGTATGTTCTAAATCTTCCGATAGGCGGGGAACGATCATCACAGCGTGCAATTCTCCGATGCGTTCGGCTTCGTGCATTCCCGCATCGATGGCGACGGCAACGTTGGCCACGGTTCCTCGGACGATCGCCGTACACAGACCATCGCCAATGGTTTCGTAGGCGGCTAGTTGCACGTCGGCGGACTTGAGCATCGTATCGGCCGCACCCACCATCGCCGGGAATCCTCGCGTTTCGAGCAAACCGATGGCATTGTTGCTCAAACGAGAGAAGCCACGCTGCTGTGTGAGTTGGGCTAATCGACTGCCGATGGGAAAAACGGCTTCTAGATTGGGCATCGGTCGGGGAACCACCAGCTTAGACACCAGTTGACCGAACTGTTCGGCAGTTCTGGCCCCTTCTTCTACCGCCAAACGCACGTCGGCAAAACGCCCCCGGACGATCGCCGTGCAGTGACCGCCCCCGATTTTCTCGTATCCCACCAGAGTCACATCTGCCGACTTGAGCATCATATCGGCCGTTCCGATAATTGCCGGGAAGCTCTGAGTTGAAACTAGACCTAAGGCCGTTTGCTGTAGCGGATCTCGTTCTCGCAATCTGACCTGTTGCTTGACTTTGGACCTGACCGGGTCTTGGAGACGGGGAGGTTGTTTTCCGTATAGATCGATATCTGACATCTATTTTGACTGTCGAGCTGTAGCATAGTCAGGAGACGCAACCTCCCTATTTTCTCTATTCTATCTATAATCCTTAAGAAAATCTGAATTGAATTTCAGAAAATGTTTGCACGTCTTTATTCAGATTGAGAAACAATTCATATCCTTTGAGTCAATTTTCACAAGACGGACTTTAGAACTTAAAAAGATAACGAACTGTGGGAATGTCGAAAATGGAGGCTAAATGCCACATTTAAATTTTCTAGAGAGTCCACCAACCAGGTAATACTATTTTTGGCCGCATCTTCATAGCGATCGAATAAAATTGCAAATCGCTGTTCGAGGTAGGATTTGACTCGATCGCAGCATAAAACGATCTTGAGCAGAATCCCGATGGTAGGCGCGCTGCCGAGGTTCGCACTCAGATCGAGAAAAACATAATGATCCGGTTGTCGAGAATGCTCCACCACCAAAAAATCAAGTAATTTGCGACAGGTTTTGTGCCACAAATCCTCGTTGAGTTTCTGTCGGTCGTTTTGAGGAAGGGTATTTTGCAGGTGTTGGTAGAGTCGCTGATTGAATTGGCCTCGGGCATATTTGGGATTAATGCGATCGACCGAAGTCATCAGGTATTCGTACAACTCATCCTTAAATGTCCGATAGGAGCGAGTTTGCCGGGTATAGCTGCGAAACTGCCGGGCCAAGTCTCGATAGGTATTGACCCCATCGATTTTACTGGTAAAGTGGTCGATGGCGAAATTGAGTTGAGAATCGCTCAGTAAGGTCGGATTTCGGGTCAAATGCTCTCGAACTCGCTCTCGACCTCGAGATCGTCGGGTTAAGACGTACTGCGATAAATCGAGATCGAACTGTTGCTGTTTTCGCTCTCGCATCGATCGAATCTGTTGCATTTGTTCTCCAGGAGCGTTGCGATCGAGCCAGCGATGTTCGTAAAGATAGGGATAGCGCCGAATTAACGAGCCAAGGGGTTTCGTCTCGCAGTGAAATCGGCGATGGCTTTTTTGTTCGATCTCTCGCGCAATATCCCGCAACACCCGATATTGCTCGGTTTGGGTAAAGTCTCGAACGAGTGCGCGCAGGTGTTGAGTCGCGGCTGAGGAGGAATCGTCGGCGATCGTTGTTTCAAACAAACTGACCAATTCAGGGATGGCATCCCGGAGTTGGGGTTGATTTTGCCATCGGTTGATCGGAATGTAGCAACTGCGGTTGAGTACAAATGGGAAGTCTCGATCGGCTTGCTCGGATGTCACGAGCTGCTCGAGCGCAAACCGAATTTCGGGCTTTGGGTAGCTCGTACCGTCAATAAAAAGATTGCGAAAGCGCTCGACCGATGCGAAGGCAGGCTCGACCTCAACGCACGATCGCAGATGAGCGTAGAGTAATTGTTCGTTGGCGTGGTTGTCAGCGTCGATCGAGGTAGCACCCCCCTAGCCAAGACAAGTTTCGTGGGCTAATTTATGTTAGATGATAGCTTATTAGCTGCATTTTATTGTAACGAGTGTCACCCGCGATGGGCGAAACGGATGTCATTGCTCGCTTTTCGAGCGCAACCCATATCCTGGCAATTCTCTAGAAAGGGGGTTACGGACTTGAGGGGTGTCACCCTCGTGAGAAACGAGACACGAACGAGATATGGGGCTAAGATCCAAGGCAAGCCTATCTATATTTTCCTAAGACGTTAGATCCCACGAAATCGAGAGTTATGAACGAGCAAAAACACAAGCGCCATGAGGCTCGGGAAGCTTTTCAAGAGTCTCTCGCACGGTTGCAACAAGTTTTGGACTTAGCGGAAGAAAAAGCCAATGAACCCAACGAACTCGAGCGATTGCCAATCCGT
>NZ_JADEXN010000080.1 GCF_015207075.1 Zarconia navalis LEGE 11467 | reverse complement strand
ATCCATCTCTAAACCGGCGAGGGCATCTAAGACTTCTGTGGCATTGGAATAACGATCTCGCGCGTCGTAGCGCACCAATTTTGCCAGAATATCGAGGAACGCTGCCGAGAAATTACCATCGCAGAGGCGATCGCGCCACAGAACCTCGCCGGTGCGATAATCGACTGGTAGTTGATGGGGTGGCGTTCGGGTCAAACCTTGAATAGCCACCATCCCCAAAGCGTAAAGATCGCTATTCGATCGGGGTTTGCCGGCGGCTTGTTCGTTGGGCATATATCCGGCAGTGCCCACGGCAACGGTTAAATTTTCGGGATCGAGGTGAGTTCCGAGTTGTTTAACTGCGCCAAAATCGATGAGTACCAACGCGCCATCGAACGTACGCCGGATGATATTACTGGGCTTGATGTCGCGATGGATGATGTCTTGCTGGTGAACGAACTCCAAAATCAGCAGCATTTCTTGCAAAAAAGCGATCGCCCAAGCTTCTATCCACCGTTGCCCAGTTCGCAATTCCTGTTTGATATCCGACCCGCGAATCAATTGCTGTACCAAATAAAACTCCCCCCCCACTTCAAAGTGGGCGAGGAGTTGGGGAATGCGATCGTGGCTGCCCAAACGGTACAGGGTTCGAGCTTCGATATCGAACAGCCGTCGCGCCGTTTGCAAGACAGATTCAGATCCAGACTGAGGCTGCAAGCGTTTAACCACACATTCCGGTTGTTCGGGCAAATCTCGATCGCGGGCGAGGTAGGTTTCGCCGAACCCACCTCGTCCCAGAAAACGAACGACTTCATAGCGATCGCGCAGAACGGTTCCCAGCATATAAGGAACGAATCGATCGTTACTCGGGACAGAAGACTAAACCCACACCCAAAATATAGCCGTTGACGGGTTCTGAAATAGGCACCCAGCCATTTTCGCCGCGATCGACGATCGTCACCTCCTGTCCGTCCACCACCCTGCCGAGGATGTCACCGTTTAAGGAAGGACGTTGGTAAACCTCCATCCCTTCAGCCGCCGAGACTTGACGGCAGCTACTAGCCACGATCGGGGTGGTTTCGATGAGTGGAGTATCGCAAAAGGTGAGGTAATCGCCGTAGACGTAACCCGAGAAGGGAGAGGAGATTGGTATCCAGCCATCTTCGGTACGCTCTTCGATCGTCACTAAGTCGCGATCGGATAGGGTTCCCACAACTTTGCCGCCCGGTCTCAAGCGCACGTTGAGATAGCTGTTTTCGCTGATATTCACCCGGCGACAGCTCTCGGGTTGGTTGCTAGATACGGGAGTGCGTTGGGGAATGGGTTTGGGATTTTGGGCCATTGCCGGGGCGATCGAAAATAGAGATAAGCTTGCAGCAAGGGCAATTGAAATCGATCGGCGATCGTAATTTTTTATCATCTTGAAATAACTCCTTTTTATCGAAACAGATACGCGGACTGCCATTGACAGCAATCCTGGCTTCTGCAACACCACACTATGCATAGAGAGGCGATCGGTGCTATACTATCGTAGCGTAAGGGCATGTAGCTCAGTGGATAGAGCACCAGATTCCGGTTCTGGGTGTCGGGGGTTCAACTCCCTCCATGCTCGTTTATTTTTAATATCTATGATTCCATTCTGGTTCGTTCAAATTCGATCGAGCCTCAATTTGAAGTTGTGATGTCGTCGATCGTGCTTTCTGTAATAGCCAGACAGACTGGCAAAATCATACAAGTATTCAACTGGCTCGATCGCGATCGAAATAGAGGCATTCTTGGAAATTGATAAAGACCTGTATAATTTGCCGAACATCGCCGAGTTCGGAGATAGCGTCGTTAACGCTGCGATACTTTAGTTCTAGGAGTTTGGGTAACTTATCTTGGTTGAGTTCTCCGACTCCTTCGCAAATGTATTGGTCTAGTACGAAGTCGAGAAACTCCTGCTGTTTGCCGGTATAGCGCGAGAAAATAAGGCTTTTGCTTGCCAGAACTCGCTCTGGGCGACTTAACGGCAGTTTGGCATAGGCGATAAAAGCCAAAACGTCAAAAATATCGCTATTTTCTGCATCTGCCATTTTTTGGACGGCAGCAATTTGGTCTTCGCCGTAGCCTTTTTCGGCTAACCCTTCTAAGAGTGCTTGGCGAGTATCGGGACGACTCCACAGGCGACGCAGTTCGGCTTCGTCTCGAAAGAGGTTGGGGAGTTCTCCGTAAAGGCGTTGCACGAACTCAGTGGCTGACAAGGGTTTGCCATCCGGACTCCAGTAGGTGGTTTGAATTTGGCTTTGAATGCTGCGTTCTTTACCGTCTGCGAGTTGAATGACGATTTTTTCGGGGCGTTGCCGGGATTCGTCTAGGGGAAGAGGGATATCGCCCTCAATGCCGTCCGATCGGGGTCTGAGTCGAGCTGTAATGCCTGTCGGTGGCTCTTGGGGTTCGCCGTCCCATTCGGGATCGTTGAAGTGTTCGTGGGCGCGAACGAAGTCATAAATGGTGAAATAATCTTTGCCCTCAAAAAGACGGGTTCCCCGGCCGATAATTTGCTTAAATTCAATCGTGGAATTGATGGGACGCATTAACACGATATTGCGAACGTTCCGGGCGTTAACCCCCGTTGACAGCTTTTGAGAAGTGGTCAAAATGGTCGGAATCGTTTTCTCGTTGTCTTGGAATTGTTTGAGGAGTTGTTCTCCCAAGGCTCCATCGTTGGCGGTGACGCGCGCGCAGTAGTTGGGGTCGGTGCTAACCTTCATTTGGTTGATGAGGTCGCGCACCATTAAAGCGTGGTCTTGGATGGCACAGAATACGAGGGTTTTCTCGTTTTGGTCGATCGCATCCATGAAGACTCGCACTCGATAGGCTTCGCGAGGCCGCATTTCGATGATGCGGTTAAAGTCGGCTTCGGTGTAGACGCGCTCTGTATTGATCGTTCCAGCACTGACAAAATCTTCCTCGCTGTAAGCATATTCATCGAGGTTGGTTTGAATTTGGCAGACTTTGAAAGGGGTGAGGTAGCCGTCATCAATTCCACTTGCCAGGGAGTAGGTGTAAACGGGTTCGCCGAAATAGTCGTAGGTGTCGGCATTAATCTCGCGGCGAGGTGTAGCGGTTAAACCCAGTTGGACGGCAGGGGAAAAATATTCGAGGATACCGCGCCAGGTACTTTGGTCGTTAGCTCCCCCTCGGTGACATTCATCAATAATAATCAGGTCGAAAAAGTTGGGGGGATATTCGCGAAAGTTAAATTTGGATTTGAATTGGGGTTCCTCATCGCCCTGGGCACCGACCGCAGCCGAGCGGTTGGCTTCGGTCATGAACGTTTGGAAGATGGTGAAGAAGATGCTACCGTTTTTCGGGACTTTGCCTTTTTTGGCGATCGCTTCTGGGTCGATTCGGACTAAGGCATCGGGTTGGAAGGCGGAGAAGTCGAGAAAGGCTTGATCTGCAAGGATGTTGCGATCGGCCAGAAAGAGGATGCGAGGACGGCGGGTTTCGACTCCGCTCAACCCACCACTAGAGTTGTCTGAGCGCAGCCGAAGACAACTGAGATTCCAACGACTGTGAAACAGTTTCCAGGCAATTTGAAAAGCGATACAGGTTTTGCCGGTTCCGGTGGCGAGGGTAAGGAGGATACGGTTGTCGTTGTTGGCGATCGCCTCTAGAACCTTGGTTATGGCATTGTGTTGGTAGTAGCGAGCTTCCCAGGTGCCGCTTTTATCTTCAAAGGGAATCGCCGCAAATCGATCGCGCCATTCGTTTTCTCGACTAAAAGTCATCTCCCAGAGTTCGTCAGGACTGGGATAACGTTCGACATCCCGTTCCGCTCCGGTGAGCATATCGATCTGATAGATTTGCACGCCGTTGGTGGCGTAAGCGTAGCGGACTTGGAGGCGTTGGGCGTAGTCTTTTGCCTGTTGAACGCCTTCGGTGTAGGGCAAGGTGTTGGCTTTGGCTTCGATGACGGCGAGTTTTTGGTTGCGGTAGCTCAGGACGTAATCGGCACGTTTGGGCTTGGCGCGTCTTCCGCTGCCAACGAGACGACCGGGGGCGATGACCTCGCGCCGGGTACGGCTTTCGTCCACCACACCCCAACCCGCATTACGAAGGGCGGGGTCGATTAGTTCTGCTCTAGTATCGGCTTCGTTCACTGAGGATCGGGAATGATTTGGATGAGTCCGGTTTGAAAGGCTTTGTCGTCGGTGATGACGGGGATGTTTTCGAGTTCGGCTTGAGCCATAATTATGCGATCGAAGGGGTTGCGATGGGCGATCGCATGATTATGGCTCTGAGGGCGTGGGCTGAGGTAATGGTAAGTTCTTGGAATTTGGCTTGGGTGAGAAGTTCTGCATAGTTTTCCACGATCGGTTTAGCTTCCGGGAGTTTGCCAAGGCGATATTTGGTGGCAATTTCCCAAGCGGAAGCACTGCTGACCAGGATGTTATTTTTCGGGTTCTGAATTAGATCTCGACTGGGAAGTTTTAACCTTTTGTTATCAAAAAGCCACCACAACAAAATATGGGTATCGAGGAGGTAGCTCATTCCCATTGTTGCAGTTCCTCTTCGGGTAGGGGGTCAAAAAAACTGTCGCTGAGTTGCCCCGTTAGGAGTCCGGGGGTTCGGGGTTGCAGGGTTTCTTGTCCGAGTCCGAGACGAAAGTCGTGAATCAGGTCGTAAATTTCGATCGATTTTTCTTCGGGAATGGCTTTGAGTTCTTGGACGATTTTATCGATTAACATTTTTTGACTGAGTAGTTTATCGATATTTTAACTAGCTTTTAAGTTTTCGGCTTCTGTTTTGCCTTGTTTTTTATCTATTGTCAACTGCCCGGTGAAGGCTTTGTGGAGGATGGATTGCTTGAGTTCTTTGAGGGCTTCGAGTTTGCTTTTATAGATGGCTTCGAGGCGTTGGGTATGTTCTGAAAGCAAGTCCATCTCTATAACTATTTTCTCTTGACGCTTTGTAGAAAATTTAGGGACTTTAAAGTTGCGTAATGACTTTAGAGATACTGTTTTTTGTGCTGCACCTGTTGCACAGTCATCTGCTTGTTTTTTTAATTTTTGAGACAGCAGAAGATAATATAGAAATTTTGAAATCGTTTCCTGATTTGGTCGAATTAATCCTATATAATGAATATCACCATCCCAGTACTCTTTTTTAGACTTGCGCGGTGTACCGCCACTTTGAACTTCAGCAATTTCTCCAAGTGACTTCAATGACCACATTTTACAATTTCCCCAAGTCCCAACATCTTCACCCTTACTTTCCAAATTTTCAATTAGTCTTCGTCGGGCTTTGGCTGGTTGAGCGGAGTCGAAACCAGCCTCCGATAATGTGATTCATTCTGACATTCCGCCAGAATATGAAGTTTATCCCAATCACTATTCATCAACGCTATCTTCTTTTTGCGACTCCAGCCCTGCACCTGCTTTTCTCGATAAAACGCATCTTCTACGCGATCGTAATACTCTGCATAAACTAGCTTTACGGGTAATCGTTTTTTTGTATGATTTGCCCCTAAACCGTTTTGGTGTTGCCATAACCGTCGAGGTAAATCCTTGGTACTTCCTGTATAGAAAGAACCATCCGAACATTCAAGGATATACATATAGGGCATTTCCAACTTATCTCCTTCCCTAGCGATCGGACTTCGGGCTTCGACTACGCTCAGCCCTCAGCTAAGTCCTCATTGACTCAGTTATATGGGGCTGGTTGAGCGCGTTGTCCTGAGCTTGTCGAAGGGAAGCCGAAACCAGCCATCCCCCCAATCCCTGCCAAAATCTCCGCACTCTGCGCATCCAAAGCCGCAATCTCCTCCAAAATCTCCCAAGGCTCTCGCAACGGGTCTTCCTCCGGTGCATTGGGATTTTTTACCGAGAGGTCGAACGTCTCCCGTTCCACATCCGCCACATCCACGAACCACGACTTCTCCGACTCCTTAAACGATTCCTGAAACTCCACAAACTCTTTCAGGTCATCATCATTGAGCGCATTCGTCTTCCCCAAATTCCGCCCCGGAACGAGTTGATAATACCAAATCCGCTCCGTCGCCATCGGCAGCATACTCAACTGCTCGTTACCCAAACCATTATCTGAGTCGGAGTCTAAGCCGGGATTTGAGCCGGGATTTGAGCCGGGGTTTGAGCCGGAGTCTGAGCGCAGCCGAAGACCGCCCACCATTGCGCCCCGCATTTCCCATGTTCTTAATCTTCGCTTCGTAGAGATGGGAAAGCTCGTGCTTTTGCTCCTGAGACTAGAAGCGGAGTGCGTCAATCTCATCGAGAGCATCGCGCAGATTGTACCCGCATTTCCCATGTTCTTAATCTCCCCAAAAATCTCACCAATCTTATATTCGATGGTGTCCGGACTTTCGGCACTTTGCTTGAACTTCTGGAGATACGGGAAAAGCTTTCCATTCGCGAAGTCGAGCAAATCGTCCCCAGTCAGAGCCACATCGTAGTCAATCTCACCCGTTTCGTTTTTCGGGGCTGCCCACGCACTCCACCGATACGGCTCGTCAATGATGAAAGTATCAGGCTTCCCAGTTAAGAGAGCCGCTTGTTCTTTTGTCTGTTCCAAATCGTCCAAATATTTGAGAAACAGCAGCCAAGAACTCTGTTCCGTATAGTCAAGCTCTGTGGTGCAGCCAGCCTCTCGCCGAAGGGTATCATCGAGATTTTTAAACGCCTGCTCGAACATAAAAAGCCCAAGATATTCCTAAAAAATCATATCCTATGCTGGCTTTTGCCACGCCACCATCTCTCGAAAGTCCGTAAAAATTTTCGGACAGACTGGCTGGAATTCTTTCCCGTCCCAAACCTTTGCCAATCAGCGTTTCGATCGAAAATCGATCGCTCATCCCGATCGCATATTTGCGTGCAGGGGGTATACAGTCAAATTAGAATAGACAGCAGTTATACAGTTGAGCTTTCAAAGTCTGATGCTGCCGTACAGAATATCTCCTGCAATCTGGAGATAAAGTGACCGGAATGGGGTGAAAATCGCCGGAATGAGGTGAATATTAGAGGTATTTGAGGAGATCGGCGATGAAATTTTTTAAGTTTTTTCTCGTGTTGGGAGCGATCGTTTTTTCGATCGCCGGAGTTTCCCATCGTGCCTGGGGAAACAGTCATGCCATCCCAGTCATGGAGTCGCCAGTACCATTTGCCCTAGAGAAACTTGCCTTTCAAGATGAGTCTTCCGATTGCTTTCTCGATTCTAAAATAGACGACGATCGCCTTCTTGAAATTGAGTTTACCCAAACCTGTTTGAATGAAAAAATGGAGTTGCCCGAACTCTTAGATAGAACAGAAAAACGCATTAACGACAACGAGCAATTTCCCCT
This sequence comes from Zarconia navalis LEGE 11467, assembly GCF_015207075.1. Taxonomy (GTDB): domain Bacteria; phylum Cyanobacteriota; class Cyanobacteriia; order Cyanobacteriales; family Geitlerinemataceae; genus Zarconia; species Zarconia navalis. The sequence goes on along the minus strand of NZ_JADEXN010000080.1, from coordinate 5,350 downwards.
CAAAGTCAGAAATACTCAATACTCTCTCATTGACGATGGCATTAAAGTCAAATCGGAAATGTCGATCGACTATCCCGTCATCGGTCTAGTCACTCTCGCCCTCGATCAAGATATCTTCATTAATTTGACTGAAGGCAAAATCGACTTGCAAGCCGGAGAAACCCAGCTTAATGTGAATGTCTCGAGCATCCCCATCGAAAACTTTAGCAGTCTCATCGACCAAGTTGTAGACAGTCAGTTAGTCGTTTACGATGACAAAACCGTGAGTGAGTTTTTAGCCCAAACGGGTTTAGATCTCAAACTCGCCGAAGATATTGGCATTAGTCCAGAAGCTGTCAAATTTACCGTGCGCGCGATCGAATCTCACGTCAGTGCCAAAATCGATAAAGAGGAACTGACGATCGCGATCGACTTTGGAGAAAAGTCCCCCAGTGGGGAAGACGCGGCGACGCGATGAGATGGAGGCGGGGAGGCATCAGATAACAGATAACAGATAACAGATAACAGATAACAGATAACAGATAACAGATAACAGATAACAGATAACAGATAACAGATAACAGATAACAGATAACAGATAACAGATAACAGATAACAGATAACAGAGTCGTAGGGTGGGCAGTTGTGGGAATTGAAATTTCACGTTGCGATTCATAACTGCCCACGAAACCACAGGGTTTAATAGTTGCTGATGGTGGGCAGCAGATAAATTTTGAATGGTGCTTATCGAGGCTAACCCTGCCCACCCTACTGACTCCTAGCCTCCATATTCCGAATTCCGCGCTTCCGAATTCCAAATTCCTAAGCCCGCCAGCGACGGCAAAACTCCTCAAACGTCGTTTCGGAAACTTGCGCTTGCAACCAAGTCAGGGCCGCATTTTGATGAGATACCCCTTTATAATATTCGGCAACATTCACCAATCGCAGGGGTAACGGGGGGGCCGATCGCCAGCGACGGGAAAACTCATCGAGTGTTGCTGCCGAAATATGCCGTTGCAACCAACTCAGGGCTTTATTTTGATGGGCGGCACCTTTGTAATACGTCGCGGTATCGATCAGCCGGATGGAAGTAGATGAAGTCGTGGGTTGATTGCGCCACAAACGGGCAAATTCCCGCATCCCCGACGCACTCATCTGACTTTGCAACCAATTCAAGGCACTCGCTTGAGCCGGTAAGCCGCGATAGTACCGCGCCACGTCTACCATCGAAATAGCCGGAGGTGGGGCCGATCGCCATTTGCTGGCAAACTCTGCGAGAATGGGTGGGGAAATTTCATTTTGCAACCAGTTCCAGCCAGTGTCTTGTTGGGTTGCTCCTTGATAGTATACGGCGGCATTGACCAACCGAATGGGAGACGTGGCATTGGTCGATTCATTGCGCCACAACTTGGCAAATTCTTGCAATTGCTCGTCGCTCATTTGCCCTTGCAACCAGTCCAGGGCTTGAATTTGCTCGGGAACCCCTTGATAGTATCGGGCAACATTGAGCAGTGAAATCGAATCCGAACTGCTGGTGGCATAGGACTCGGGTGTTGAAATCGGCGTGGCGGGTTCGCTCAAATACGCCCAAGTTTGCGGCCCGACAACGCCATCTTCGAGGCTATCTTTCCAACGCTGAAATTCGACGACGGCGGCTTGAGTCAGAGGTGCGAACGTTCCGTCAATGTTGCCGGGATCGAGTCCCCAGTCTTTGAGACGCTGTTGCAAATCCTCGATCCGATCGCCCTTTTCTCCTTCGTGTATTGACTGGAACCAACTAATATTGACCCCGCCTTCAATACCGGGAACCCGACCTTTTTGGGTATATCGCCAAAACGTCCAATTCTTCCAGGTTGGGGGCAATTCAGGTTGGGATGCGAGGATTTCGCTGGCAATCCAAAGGGGGTATTTGGCAAAAGATTCCGGTAGGAGTTGGGCAACCTCCAAGGAGGTGTAGAGAATCGATTTACGCCCGATTGCCCCTTCGATGGTATCTAACCAGGTTTGCAGGCGAGTTTCGAGAGTCTCGCGATCGCCCCCTGAGATGGGAACATATAAAACTGGAGGCAAATCCCCCGATTTGAGGGAGACGGTATTGAGGAAGAAAGCCGCTTGTTCGGCGGCATCGACATCGGGAGAAAAAACATGATAGGCTCCCCGTACCAAGTCGACGGCGGCGATCGCCTCCCAGTGACTGGGGAAGGAATCGGCAATTTCTTGGTTCCCTAGGGTTGCCTGAGTCACAGCATAGGCAAAACCCGAGTTGGCGACGGTTTGCCAGTTGATTTTTCTTTGGGCGTCCGATATATCTATGCCGCGTACACTCATCTGTTCACCTGATTGAATCGCTATTCTCCATTTTAGTGTTGGAGCGATCGCCCGAGGCGAAGGTTTTGGAGATCGGGTGCGAAGCATTGAAAATTACAATCTAAGCAGTCGACTCTTTCTATTAAGAAAAACCCATCGCCCGATCGCACTGCCAGCACTTGGCGTTACGATTAATCCTAGAAAATCATCAACAACAATATATTAAAGTGGCAGTCGTACGTCGATTTACATCACGATCGCTCGTTCGACTTGTCATCGGCGAGTTGCGAAGAAGTAGAAAGCGAACCCAATTCATCGATTGTATTGAAGGAGAATTGACTGTTTTTAAACCCGATCCCCCACACTCTAAGATCTGTCACCGGATACCCGATCGAAGGAGGTTACTCCCATGCCTAGGCGATTGAAACATCGAGTTGAAGCCGGTCGATTGCTAGCCCAAAAATTCATCGATTCTCCCGATCTTGCTGATGCGATCGTGTTAGGACTTCCCCGTGGCGGCGTTCCCGTCGCCTTTGAAATTGCCCGAAAACTCAAATTACCCCTTGATATTTGCCTTGTCAGAAAACTCGGCGTTCCGGGAAATGAGGAACTGGCGATGGGGGCAATTGGCATGGGGGGAATTATCGCCATCGATGAAGAAGTGATTGACTCTCACCAAATTACCCAGGATACTTTCGATGCCGTCATTCGTCGGGAATGGGAAGAACTGGTTCGACGCTATCGGGTTTATCGGGGCGAGATGGCAGGGGATATCGCGATCGAGTGGCGAATTGTGGCGCGGCTGAGACGGGGCAGAGGTCAACTCGAAACCCCTAACTTGCAACCCTCGGATGCTTCGAAAACCCAGTGGTCTGACAAGAATATCATTTTGGTTGATGATGGAGTGGCCACGGGTTCGACTCTGTATGCGGCACTGGCAACCTTGAAACCACAGCAACCCAAATCGATCTCCGTAGCTCTTCCCATCGCGCCTCCGTCCATCTGCAAGCAGTTGAAAACCCACATCGATCGGGTTGAATGTTTGATGACTCCTCAACCTCTCCACTGCATCGGGTTATGGTACGAGGATTTTTCGGCAACATCTGACAAGGAAGTTTGTTACTTACTCGATCGAGCAAAGTCTACACGCACGATCGTGCATTGATATCGTGAAAAGATAATATTTTATGTCTAATTTCAATACGGTATATTCAATTCGATCGAGTCATATAACTTAACAGCCAACTTGCCATCGTTGCCCGTCGCGTTTGCCTCGGCCCGAATTCTCCAATTTTGTAGCCTTTGAAACCCAGTTTTTCTTTCAATAATTGCTTATTTTCTTTGGGAATCGATCGAGTTAGTTTCACTGTTGCCGGTCGGCTGTCGATGAAATCTGGGGGTTCGGGATAGTCTTCTTGCCAAGTGGCTTCAACTTCTCTTGCATCCCACTGTCTTGAGACTTTGTTATATCGATAGCCGAGATAATACCAAACAAGTTTATTGACCGTTGCATCGTCAAGCTCTTCGTTTAAAATTGCCCAAATCGTTTCTGTTTCAAGAGAAGGTAGGTCAGACATTTTTATTTCTATTAACGTTGAATTGCTGTACGAAATAGTAATCTTATAATTTTATTCTCAATCGAGAAGTTGAATTTGAAAAGATTTATTTTTTCAAGAGCGGTTCTAGCTTAAATCGAAATGCGATCGACTTATGGATTTGAAGGAAGTGCAGTTGTGGCGATCGCCAGATTAACACCCTCAATGCGACGCAACCGATCCATCACCTCAACAACTGTCCCGTGGCGAACTTCTTCATCTGCTTGCAACACGACTAAAACCGTCGAGGACGATTGCATTCGCGATCGGATTTCTCCCTCAAGTCCATCAATGCCAATCAGCTGACCTTCTAAGAAGATCTCCCCTTGAGGGTAAAGGGTAATTGTGAAGGGGATTCGATCCTGAGTTTGGGCAGTTGTTGCGTTGGGTAAGCTGACGGGTAATCCTTCCGTTCGATCGAGAAATAGGCTGGCAAGAATAAAAAATGCCAAAATGACAAAAATGATATCGATCGCGGGAACGATATTGATTTGAGCGGGGAGATCGGGTTCGTCGTCAACTAGGCGCACGATCGAGATAGCTTTTGAATCTAAAGATGGTCTTTAAGATTATAGGTAAAGATTTAATTGTTATCAACTGTTTCCAAAAAAATACATCGAGAATTGAAGGCTAATTTATAATTAATGCTTTTTTATTTTTTCTGAAATTTTAAAATATATTCTTTCGAGATATAACATCATTAATATTTATTGACAGCGATCGAGATCCTACCTTCTCGGGGCTTGATTGTTTAAAGTAATACCGTAAGCGTTAAGGTTGGCAATCTTGACCAACCGAGTCATTTTCTTTGGAAAAGAGCACTGGCTCGTCGAGCGAGACCTTGTATTCGATCGTCGAGTTGATTTCCAGAGTTCTCCCTCGATCTCCACCAAGCTCATGACCTTATCCAAGCAATTGACCCACCGGAAACAGCAGATGCGATGGTGGTTCGACGGCAATGCAAGCAACAAGATCTCGCGAAATCTGTGGCTGCGATTAATTCTCGGCTGCACGACATTCGTCGTAAGTACTTCTGCGTACTATAGTTATCGCGTCTTGCGGAACTTGACACTTGAGAAAATCGAACAGGAGGTTTTATTCAAAGTACAGATTGGCAGCGATGCGATTGATGGATGGTTAGTTTCGCGCAGAGAGCGGGTAGAAACCTTTGCGAATATGCCCAGACTCCAAAGCTTAGATTGGTCGAGTATCGAACCTTACTTACAACTAGAAATCGATCGACAAACCGACTTTTTTAAGTTTGCCCTGGTATATTCCGACGGAACGCGCAACAATACCGTTGGCACAACCCGAGCGAAAGGCAATGTCGGCGATCGCCCTTTTTTCATCGCAGCGATGGCCGGTCGAAGTTCTATCAACGATCCGGTCATTTCCCGCTCCACTGGCATCCCGCAAATTAATATGGCCGCACCGATTTGGTCGATTCCCCCGGTCGATCCGACCGCTTT
>NZ_JADEXN010000079.1 GCF_015207075.1 Zarconia navalis LEGE 11467 | reverse complement strand
CGATTGTGTCATAATAAATAGTCCTGGGCAAACCAGTTGTCACGCGGGCATCGTTTGACGGGCGCGATCGAGTGGGAAGCGATCGCCATATGTTGTTTTGTACTTGCGTTAGTCGGCTCTACTATAACTAGGTTTGGGTCGCGATTTGGGTGCGATGGCCAATTAGACGACCCAAACGACTCAAAAAAAAGGCTCCATCGGTGGAAAGACCGACATGACCGACCGTAGCGGTCGCTCGATCGGATCGTCTTTCGAGATGAAAGTTCGATCGACAAACTCAAAAGACAATCTGCTCTTCTAGCAAAAGGTCTAACCAATTTTATTCCAACCTGGAACCTTGTGAATACGGGTAAGGTTTGCCGTTGTGGTTCTACAAAACTAATCTAACTCCGATCGACAGGATAACAGTATCGGATATTACGTAGGAAATGGGCGTTCGACGAGCACGAACGCTATGGGGAGATAGAGGAAGCGGTGCGCGCTAGCCGTGTCCGCGCGCGTCCGAACCCAAAACCGGCCATAAAAAATAGCCATCGAACGTCCAAAAATGTTTGAAGGCGTTCGTGGCTTAGATAACGATTGCCGAAGCGTCCGAACGCGAAGTTCGATCGAGATAGGTTCCCGATTCAGGGACGAACCACCGGCAGTTTGCCGCGATTCAATTATTCTTCGACGGACTCTTCCGATTCGGATACTTCTTCCGGGGCCGCCTGAACTAGAGTCAGATAGCGAATGACTTCCTCACTCATTTTCATCGATCGCTCCATGACCGCAATGCAAGTTCCGGGGCCAACGTAATTCATCTGAATGTAAATGCCGTCTCGGTGCTTGTTGATTTCATAAGCGAGGCGGCGTTTTCCGCGATGCTGAATCTCCAGTTGTTCGGCACCCTGTTCGTTGAGTAGAGCGCGATATTTTTCGATGGTTTGTTCCGTGCGCTCTTCTCCAAGATCCGGACGCAGGATGTACATGGTTTCGTAGACGGGGGATTTGGGTTTTCCCATAGGGATATCTTTTCCTTGTGGACGATTTGGCTCGGAGCGATCGACAAACTTGACTTTCCGATGGACTCTTGATGACTGAGTCACTTTGGAGGTTTGGATAGCTCTTGGAGCAAGGACTACTCATTCTACCAGATCCCTCGATACTGGCGAGAAAGTCTTTTTTTCCACGATCGGAAAGTCGATGAAGTGGGTGCATTGGCGATTGAGGCGCACTCTAGCGTACAAATCGCCCGACCCACCGTAAAACCGAAAACTTCCCGGACGATCGATGCTCTTGAAAAACAACGCTATATCTAGAGTTTTAGAGTGAGAATAAAAATATTAAACCCTATTTGTAGATACATTTACCAAGCCGAATCCCATTGAATTGGGACAGATTGAAAAGAAATTGCGAACAATCGGTATAACTGGTAAAAATTTATCTAAAATACATAAAAGTATGTTGTACGATCGACCCGATAAAAATGATGAAACGCCGCTTCGATCGAGATTTTTTCAGACAAGTTTCTACCTTGGCTTCTATTTTGGCAGCCTTCTTTATTAATATCTGGTCAAATCTCAATCCCATCGGCGATCTAACCATTGGAGAAATATCGAATACTCTCTTGGGCGATGTGCTCGTTACCCCAGCTAACTATGCATTTTCAATCTGGGGTCTTATTTATCTGGGGTTAATCGGATTTGGCATTTACCAACTTCAGCCCCCCCAACGGAAGCACCCCGATCTGAGGAAGCTGGGCTATCTTTTAGTCGCCAGCAGCATCGCTCAGATTCTCTGGGTCTTTCTATTTCAGTGGCGCTTTTTCGTTCTTTCCCTAGGGGCAATGGTGGCGATTTTGCTACCTCTAATTTGGGCCTATCGGAAATTGAGAATTGGGAAAAAGCTCGTTCCCCTCAAGTTTAAATGGCTCGTCCACATTCCCGTCAGTATTTATCTGGCGTGGATTAGCGTAGCGACGATCGTGAATGCGGCAGTTGCCCTATACGCGATCGACTGGCAGGGATGGGGCATCTCGACCGTCAGCTGGACGATCGCTATGGTGGCGGTCGCCGCGCTTTTAGGGGCGATCGTGGTGGGGCGACGGCGAGATCTGGCGTTTCCGGGGGTAGTAGTTTGGGCGCTGGTGGCAATCGCCATTCGCCATACAGAAATCCCCTCGATCGCGATCGCCTCCGCCAGTAGCGCGATCGCATTGTCGATTTGGGTAGGGTTTAGGGTGTTTCGCACTCAAAAAGGATTGAAAAACTATGGACGTTCGTTTTAAACTCGGCTGTGCCGTTTGGGCCTATCGCGGTTGGCTGGGAGAGTTTTATCCCACCGGCAGTCGAACGAGCGATTTTTTGCATCTCTACAGCCGTCGCTTTAGCACCGTGGAAGGGAACACCACCTTTTACGCCATCCCCGACGCACAAACCGTTCGGCGTTGGGCCCTCGAAACGCCCGATGATTTTGAATTTTGCCTGAAGTTACCGCGCGAGTTTACTCATAGCGGGTTGCTGCAACCCTCAATCGAGGGAACGTTACGATTTTTAGAGCATATGGAAGGCTTGGGAGATAAACTCGGGCCGGTTTTCGCTCAGTTACCCCCCAACTACGGCCCGGAATACCTACCAGACTTAGAAGCGTTTCTCGAAGCCTTGCCCGAAAATGTCCCCTTGGCGCTCGAAGTTCGACATCCCGACTGGTTCTGCGAACCTCACGCCTTGCAACTCAATGCCATCCTCGAAGGCTTGGGAGTCGGGCGGGTTATCCTCGACAGCCGCCCCATCTACAGTGGCGATGACGATCCTCAAGAGAACTCCTCCCGCCGCAAACCCAAACTGCCGGTGCAGCCCATTGTCACCGCCGATTTCACGATCGTCCGTTTCATCAGCCATCCGGTGCGATCGCGCAACGAGGCATTTTGGCCGGAGTGGGCGAACTGGCTCGAGGGATGGTTGCACCAGGGAAAGCGAGTCTATTTCTTCGTTCACTGTCCCATTGAAGAGCGATCGCCGGGTACGGCACGGGATTTCTCACATTTACTCGAAGCACGGGGGATGCACGTTCCCCCCCTACCTTGGGATAGCGTCGAACAGCCTCCCTTGCAATTGAGTCTGTTTTGAGGGTGAGGGTTTTTCGTTCTTAAAGAACTTGAGAGATACCTACAATTCGGGACAGATAGCTTGAATGGGAGTGGCATCGGGCATAATCGCCCCGCACAAATCCACCTCACTTAAATTAGCACCTTCTAAATTTGTTCCCCACAAATTCGCCCCAGTCAAATTCGCCCCAGTTAAATCTGCCCCAGTTAAATCTGCGTCTCGAAGATCGGCACCTTGAAGATTTGCCCCGGTCAAATCTGCCTCTTGCAACCGGACATTTCTGAGATCGGAATCCTCAAGATTTGCCCCGCTCAAGTTGACTCCCCCCATTTTGGCAATTTCCAACGTCGCCTCCGTCAAATTCACCTCACTTAGATTTGCCCCGCTCAAGTTGGTTAGCGCCAGATTCGCTTTGCGCAGATTCGCGCCGAGTAGATTTGTATCCTGTAAATTGGCATAGCGCAAATCCACGCTTTCGAGGTTTGTCTGGCTCAAGTTCGCTGCGGTCAGAATCGCCCCGAACAAATCGGAATTTTTCAGATCGACACCTTGAAGGTTCGCACCCGTCCAATCGATACTGCGTAAGTTACAGCCGCAACAGCGACGAGTTTCTAATAATTTGCGCGAATCGTCGGGATCGTCGGCTCGCACCGGGAGGGTCCACCCCAGTAGTAGCAGTGCGGTAAAAGTTGCTAGCGTGCGCTTCATTAATTTATCTAGGCTCAATTCGATCGGGCTATTTCTATCTTCACCCAAGATTTGAGAGATCGAAAAATTCCACTTGTAGTACTATTGAGGCGTTTGGTTCGATCGAGGCTGATACGTAAACGCGATGTCGGCACTCAGGCAAATGAAAGCACTCCAAATGGCGGTTTAAACGTAAACCTGCGTCAGGGGAAGCGCACAGGACCCCTACGACGAACTTGAGATTAGCCATCGAATTTCCATGTTGACAAAATCGGTTTTAATGGGGTTGCTGGTTCTAGGGTTTTTCGGGTCTAGCCTCGTTTGCGCGCCTCCGATTCGGGCCCAAATTGCGAAGCCGGCGAACCCAGAACCGGACGATTCGGCAAGTTATTATATTCGAGGCCGCCAGCGCTACCACACCGGCGATATCGAAGGGGCGATCGCAGATTTGACTGAAGCTTTGCGCCTCGATCCCAACTACGGGGCAGCTTACCTCTACCGGGGCTTCTTACGATCGCAAAGTGGCGACTTTTCCGGCGCGATCGAAGATTATACCGCTGCAATTGCCCTGGACGAGGGAGATGCCGAGGCGTACTTCCGTCGGGGGGTAGCACGATGGCATTCGACCTTGAATGGGAACGATGTCTCTGAAATAATGGCAGATTTCGATCGAGCCATCGAACTCGATCCCGAATACGCACTCGCTTACTACCATCGGGGCAAGTTGCTGCTTGAGTTGGAAGATTGGCAAGGGGCGATCGCCAACTTGAATCGCGCCATCGAACTCGATACCTATTTTGCACCTGCTTATCTGAGTTTGGGGGCAACCAGAGCCGGATTCGGCGACGTAGCTGGGGCGATCGAAGCCTATTCCCAAGCGATTCAAATCGACCCCGATTACGCCCTGGCTTATTACAATCGCGGTATCCTGCACGCACAACTGGGCAATTACCAAAAAGCAATCGCCAACTTCAGCGCCGCCATCGACATCGATCGCAACTACGCCAATGCGTATTTCAATCGCGGAGCCGTTCGCAACAATCAACTCGGAGATCTAGAAGGGGCGATCGCGGATTTTCAAGCGGCTGCCGAACTGTACCAACAACAAGGCAATACAGAAGCCGCACAACACGCCCGAAATCAGCTCGATCGCGTTTCACCGTAAATCGCGTTTGCTCTCTCTAAAATTCGTCAGGAAAACGAGATTTGGAGAGATTTTTGCTGGGTGAATTGTCGATAGTCGTCAGGTTTACCGCACACAAAGGCGCGGGTTAAATTAGCGTGAGAAAGAGGTAAGAACCATCCAACGATCTTTACACTCTCTTTAAAAAGTCTTCACAATTAAGACAAACTTAGAGGCACGGATTTGCGTAGTTGGAGCGATCGAGCAACCCCATTGGTGAAATGGGATTAAGTTTCGATCGTACAGCACTCTAAGCTCCTATCTTCACCGTATTTTAGGCTCGATCGCAGTCTGAATCATTATGAAATTACACCGTGAATCTTCCAGGACGTTTGAATTTATTTTTATCGGATAATCTAACTAATAAAATACCTGCCATTCTGGCAAGACAAATCGATTTGTCTCGCTGTATATTAACAAAATATTTTAGATTCAAACTCTCCACAACTATAGAAATTCAGTAAAACAAAAATGCAAGATACTCACTTTTTACGACCGTCCGGTTCGGTTTCTAACGATAACTTTGCCTTTGCTCAAGGGGGACTGGTGACTGAAAACTACAGCCATCAGCCGTCTTTAGATGTGCTAGAAGATGATGCCGATGTCGTTCTCGAAGACGGTATCGCCGAAGCCTTTGCCGAAGCACAATCCACGTTTTCGAGGGATGATGCTTTTACGGCCCTGTTTTCGGAGACGGGAATCGTCGTGGAAGCCGAATCGGGAAGTTTTAACGGCACGGCGAAAAGTAAAGCAAAAGTGACGGCGGCTTTTGAAGTGGGAGCCCATGAAACTTTTTCCTTCGATGCGATCGCCGATTTATCCATCGATGCCAAAGAAATCGAAAATCCCGATGCTGAATATTCCCGCGCGAGGTCCGGTGCATCTTTCCTCTTACTCGATGTCACCGATAGTAACAACCCTCAAATTGTCGATTATTCCGCAGCCACGGGGCGTTTAATTTCTTCCCAAAAAGTCGGTCGCGTTCGGTTGGGTTCGACTGGAAACGTAACCCTCATCGAGCGGCAAATCGATCGAGATGTGGATGGAAATAACGGAACCGATTCGGTTGAGGCTTTCGTCGTCGCTCGGTACGAGCGTCGGTTCAACCGAGATACGCGCTTGGCGCTAATTCAAGTTGATGCGAGTACGGTGAAGGTGGTTGAAGATGCCCTCATCGATCGATTGGGATCGGGTGTGAGTTACGGTTCGATTCGCAACGATCGCCTTCGGGGAAATAATCGCAGCAATAAAATTTACGCCAGTTTAGGCAACGATCGCCTGTTTGGATACGGCGGTGACGACATCCTCGAAGCGGGTCGAGGGAACGATCGCGCCGTTGGTGGCAGGGGAAACGATAAAATTAACGGCGCTCGCGGCAACGATAATCTATTCGGCGGTCCCGGAAACGATGAAATATTAGGCGGAGAAGATGACGACACCCTAACCGGAGGACGCGGTAGCGACACGATGACCGGGGGAGATGGTTCCGATACCTTTGTCTTCGTTCGCAATCGCAGCTTGCGTTCGGGGGAAGTCGATATCATTACAGATTTCGAGCCAGGGGTCGATACGATCGAATTTCGGGGTTGGAGTGGCTTGAACCCGCAAGCTTGGTTTAACGATGCCATTGCAGACGATCGATTTGTGAATACTTCTGACGGAACGAGGTTTTTCTCGAATTATGGCGGAGAGGTTCTCTTTGAGGGGATTAGCGTTAACGATTTGAGTGGGTCGGATTTCAGCTTCGCGTGATCTTGTCGCGGTTTTGATGAAGGTAAGCTAATGCGCATTTAAATCGTATATTCTCAGGCGCAAGATAAAAATGCTCAAGTCTTCTGGGCGTCTGGGCGTCCCCGCGTCAGTCAAAACTAGTAAATTAGATGCGTAGCAGCTTAGACCCCACCGACAAAATAGGGGACGCGCACGGGGGCACTACCCCTACAGATTTTCACATTTTTCCAGCGCACAAACCGCGATCGTTCTGCGTAACGGCACTAGGTTGCCGATAAACTCAGATCGTAATTGACGTTTTTATCCCCATTAATGACTGAGGTAAAATAAACCCCTGGATCGAGTAAAATCGATGCTTCGGCGGTGAGGGTTCGATCGTCAAAGGGAATTGTTCGGGAAAATCCTCCTATATCCCTGGCGCCATTATTATCCGCATCGGCAAAGATCGAGACTCCGATATTTTGGCCGGGAATACTTTCGGCAACTTCGAGTAACAAATCCACCGTAGAAGGGCGATCGAGAACGAAGCGATAATAATCGAGGCGATCGGCCTCACCGAAGCTATCGGTAACACCCACCATACCCGTCAGTACATCTAAATTTCGGGCAGCATCCGGAGTATTTCCTACCGTATCTGGGGGTAATCCCGGTGGGGGAGTTGGGGTAATGCTGAGGTTGTATTGCGATAACGAGAAATTAAATGGATTAGCCGAAACCCGAACGAAGTAAGTATCGGGGGTCAAATACAGACTCCATGCAGTTTGTTCGGGGGCGCTCGATCCCAGGGTGGGATGTACCCCTTGCACGAACTCCAGTTCGCCGTCGCCGTTGCGATCGCGACTGATGGCTAGGGCGGAGTTTCCCGTGAGGCGATCGAGGACGATACCGACGTTGGTGGGGGTATCGATCTCAAACTGATAGAAGTCGGTTCGATCGGCTTCATTCACCGTTTCGCTAACCGATCGCCCCGTATCCAATCCCCCCAAATCTAACGCCATCTCAAAGATATTCCCCGCAGTATCGGGGGGCAGCCTCGATGCTTGCGGCGATAGGGTGAGGGTATAGTCTGTATCGGTGCGATCGCGTCGCAGTTGCAGGAAATAGGTTCCGGCATCCAAGGCAATACCCAGGTCGCTTTGGGCACTGGCCGTTTCGATAATCTCGGTGTAATCCCGAAAGAACCGAGCACTCTCGATTTCGCCATTGTTATTGAAATCTCGGGCAATTTCGATCGTGATGTTGCCACTGTTGCCGTCGAGTATGGCTTCGATATTCGTCGGTTCGTCGAGGGTAAAACGGTAAACATCAGTGTTATCGAGCAGTCCGATCGCATCGTTGAAGGTTTGCACGGTACTTAGCGCCCCCAGATCGCGGGCGGCAGATGCCGAGTTCCCTGCCCCATCGACGGGTATCGCATCAATGGGACTGACGAGAAGACTGCCATCGTACGGCGTTGGCCGGAACAGAGCATCCTCGCTCAGGAGGATCGTCGATCGGAGCCAGTAAGTTCCCGGAGACAACAAACCGGTGATGGGGAAGTTACCAAACAATCCACCCCCCACATCAAGGCGTTCGTCGAAGTCAAGTTGGCCGTTGCCGTCGAGATCGACCAATAACTCGCTCTGCACGCCACGAAAGCCTCCCAAGGACGTTTGCTGCATTTTGAACAGATCGATCCCGATCTGGCTGGGGCGAAAAAGGGTGAATTGATAGAGGTCGTTTTGATTGTTGGCGTTTAAGACATTGCTAAAGCGACGGTGACCGGAGATCGCCCCAAAGTCAAAACTTGTATCGATCTCGAACTGCGATCCGGGATCGTTGGTGACGGGCAATAATGGCGCGGCGATGCGGCGTTCGTGGATGCCGAACACTTGATAGTGGTTGAAGGCTTGGGAACTCGTCAGTCCGGCTTGGATGAGGTCGGGATGTAGACTCAGATAAGTGCCGACATCGAATTGGGTAGACGCGATCCGTCCTTCATCGATGCCGAACTGGTTGAAGTGGGTTAAGGCTTGACGATTGGTGAATCCGGCCGCGATTAAATCGGGATGTCGATCGAGATAAAAACCGATATCGAACATATTCGAGGCAACTCGACCTTCATTGATGCCAAATGTCTGAAAATGGTCGAATAGTTGCTCGTTATTCAACCCCACTGTAACTAAATCGGAGTAAGACGATCGATAAAAATCGGCATTGAAAGTATGGGAAAACAGCCGTCCTTCTGCTACGCCAAATGTGGAAAGATGGTCGAAGAATTGACGATTCTCTGTGAAGCCGACCGCAGCTAAATCTGGGTTGGCGGCGCGATAGAGATCGAGATCGACGATCGGGGAAAAATCTCGTCCTTCCCGCAGTCCGAAGTCGAAAAAGTGTTGAGTCGCTTGTTCGTCGGTAAAGTTGGCCAAGTCGGGATTGACTTGACGATAGTAGTCAAGATCTAGAAGGTTATTCGTCATGATTGGTTACTCTTTGGTTAGATCCGAATCTTATAAAAGTCGATCGAAATCTGATGTTACAAACTCAAATCTGGGACAAAGTCAGATCGTAGTTGATGCTTTCTCCGCGATTGAGAACTTGGACGAAGTAAACACCAGCAGTGAGTAAAACTGATTCTTCCGTTCTGAAATCGTTAGAACTGATAATGAAGCTTCTGGAGAAATCTCCGATGTCGGATATGATGCCATTATTATTAGAATCGCTAAATAAACCGAATCGCGAGAATCCAAAAGTACCGTCATTCGCTTCAAGTAATAAATCCACCGTCGAAGGGCGATCGAGAACAAAGCGATAAACATCCGCCTCATCAGCTGCTCCCACGCTGTCGCTGACGGTCTGAGTTCCGGTGAGAACATCGAGATTTCTGGCGGTATCCGCACTATTTCCCACTCCATCCGGTGCTAATCCGGGTGGGGGGGTTGGAGCGATACTGAGGTTGTATTGTGAGAAATCGTTTTCGTCTGAGACTTGTACGAAGTAAGTGCCGGGGGTTAAATATACGCTCCATGCCGTTTGCTGGGGGGCACTCGGTCCATTGCCAGTTGCAAAACCTTGCAAGATGTCGCGCCTTTCGAGAGTTCTGCGATCGATCGCGCCGCTACTAATATTCCGACCCATTGCCACCAGGGGACTTCCCGTGAGGCGATCGAGGACGATACCAACATTGGTGGGGGTGGTAATCTCGAACTGATAGAGGTCGATCTTGTCGGTTTCAAGGACTGTATCGCTAAACGATCGCTCTGTATTCAAAACTCCTAAATCTAAAGCCATCGATCGGGTATTCCCCGCACCGTCCGAGGGCAGTCTCGAGGCTTGGGGCGATAGAGTGAGAGTGTAATCTGTATCGACGCGATCGCGTTGCAAGCGCAAGAAGTAGGTTCCGGCATCCAGGGAAACGCCGACTTCATTGTTAGCCGCTTCGATAATTTCGGTATAACCTCCAGCAAACGAGGAACTCTCGATTTGACCGTTGTTATTGAAATCTCGGGCAATTTCGATCGTGACGTTGCTACTGTTCCCGTCGAGTATGGCTTCAATATTCGCGGGTTCATTGAGGGTAAAGCGATAGACATCAATGTTATCGAGCAGTCCGATCGCATCGTTGAAGGTTTGCACGGCGCTCAGCGTACCCAGATCGCGGGCGATAGATGCCGAGTTCCCTGCCCCATCGACGGGTATCGCATCAATGGGACTGACGAGCAAATTGCCATTATATGCTGTTGGCCGCAAGGGAAATTCGTCTTCAGCAAAGAGACTGGCTTCAATCCAGTAAGTTCCGGGGGTTAACAAACCTGATATGGAGCGGTCAACTCGACTTCGACTATCATCAAGACGTTCGTCGAAGTCGAGTTGACCGTTGCCATTAGAATCGCGCCATAACTTGCTTCTGACATACCAAAAGGGATTGTTGGGTTGTATTTCGAGGGCATCGAAACGAATCGCACTGGGGCGAAAAAGGGTAAATTGATAAAGATCTGTCTTATAAAAGCGATCTAGGACATAGCCGAAATAACGGTTCCCAGCCACGACCCCTAAGTCGAAACTGGTGTCGATCGTCTCTCCAGGATCGCTGAACAGGGGTAAGAATGGCGCGGCGGTGCGTTGTTCGTTAATTCCAAAAACTTGATAGTGGTCGAAGGCTTGGGAACTGCTTAGTCCGGCAGCGACCAGATCGGGATGAATGCCCAGATAAGTGCCGACATCGAACTGAGTTGAGGTGATGCGTCCTTCGTTAATGCCGAACTGGTTGAAGTGATTCAAGCCTTGGCGATTGTTCAATCCCGCAGCGATTAAATCGGGATGAGAGTTGAGATAAAAGCCGATATCGAACGTGTTCGAGGCGACTCGCCCTTCATCGATGCCGAATTGAAGAAAATGATCGAACAGTTGCTCGTTATTGAAGCCGACAGCCGCTAAATCGGAGTGGGAAGCGCGGTAAAAATTCGGATGAAATGTATTAGAAAATAGCCGACCTTCTGCTACACCGTGAAGCGAAAGATGGTCGAAAAATTGACGATTGTCCGTGAAGCCGACCGCGGTTAAATCGGGATTTGCCGCTCGGTAAAGATCGAGATCGACGATCGGGGAAAAATCTCGCCCTTCACGAATACCAAATTCAAAAAAGTGTTGAGTCGCTTGCTCAGCCGTAAAATTAGCCAAGTCGGGATTGACTCGACGATAGTAGTCGATGTCCAGGAGATTGACAGTCATTTTTAGTTAGGGAGTTTATGTCAAGAAAAAAAGCTGTAGAGTAACCGCCGATCGATACTGCCTGGTAATTTTCTCGACTTTAATAATCCCCAATTTGTTCCGTTAATTTAAATTAGCTAAAAAATTGGGATGATAAACATAAGTCCGAATCTTTTTCATTAAGAATAGTAAATATAATGAATTTCGATCGGGTTTTAAATTTATATATCGTTACGTTTTAGAAGAGATTGACGATAGAATCGATCGAAAAATTTTGGCGAACTCGGTTGGGAAACGGGCGACGGAACCCAACCGATGCAACAAAAATCACCCCTTCCCTAGAGGACCGAGAGGCTCAAATCGTAATTAATATTGCCCGGAGTTAAATACAGACTCCATGAGATGGGATTGGAGGCGATCTCGACTCCAGTTTGAGTGGGTTGACCCAAAGTCGATCGCAACGCGGGAGATATCCAAAAAAGCGCTAAAAATCGATTAGAAATCGATCGATCCAGGGGTTGGGAAATCCGTCGCCAAACCCAACCCACAACCCATTTATCAGTTCATCCAACGATCGATAAACTCAAATCGTAATCGATCGTATCTAGATTCCCCGACACGGGAACCACTCCGGCAAAATAAACACCCGGTTGGAGAAAAATGGAGGTTTGAGCTTGCTGGGTTTGCGGATTCACAAACGCACCGGGGATAAATTCTCCCGCACCGAACCCCTCTATTCTTCCGTTATTGTTGAGATCGTTCAGGATCTGAAGTGCCACATTCGGACTACTCCCGGTGGGGTCGAGTAAGAAATCCACCGTGGTGGGACTATCGAGAACGAAGCGATAGAGATCCCGTTCGTCGGCCGGGCCCACGCTGTCGCTAAATGTCTGCATTCCGGTGAGAACATCCAAATTTCGGGCTGTCTGGAGATTATTTCCGGCTGCGTCTGCGGGTAATCCCGGTGGGGGAGTGGGAGAGATTTCAAGATCGTATACAGAAGATTCTGTAAACTCGTCCGAGACGCGGGCAAAGTAAGTGCCGGGGGTTAGATGCAGACTCCACGCCGTTTGTTGGGGGGCGGTCAATGGGCCCTGACTTTGCAAGATATCGCGACTTTCGAGAACGATACTATCGCCCGAAGGGCCATCGAAATCTCGACCGAGGGCAAGTGCTGGGCTTCCGGCGAGGGCATCGAAGGTGATGCCGACATTGGTGGGTGTCGTAATCTCAAATTGATAGTAATCGGTGCTATCGGATACGCCAACGGTATCGACAAGCGATCGCGCTTCGGTCAACACCCCCACATCGAATGCTGACGGTAGGGTATTGCCCGCCCGGTCTGGGAACAGCCGCGATGCTTGGGGGGCGAGGGTGAGGCTGTAGTCGGTGTCGGAACCACTGTTTTGCAGCCGCAGGAAGTAGGTCCCCGCATCGAGAGTCACCCCCAGGTCGCTGGTGGAGGTGGACGCTTCGACAATTTCTATGAAGTCTTCAACCTGAGTTTCATCAATAACACCATTGTTGTTGAAATCTCGCGCAAGTTCCACGGTGACTTCGGTACTCGTACCATCCACTAAGGCTTCGACGTTGGTCGGTGCATCGAGGGTAAAGCGGTAGATGT
>NZ_JADEXN010000078.1 GCF_015207075.1 Zarconia navalis LEGE 11467 | reverse complement strand
GGCTGCGGTAAACCGGGTGTCTCAGTAGGGCATGACCCATTGTAAATTGGGCATTATTGGCGGCGGGGTTATGGGAGAAGCGCTCCTATCCCGCTTGCTTGCCGAGAAGGTTTACCAGCCTCATGAAGTCTGGGTGGTAGAACTGCAACCCGATCGCGCTCGCCACCTGGAGCAACAGTATGGGGTCCGGACGCTCTCCGACTCTGGGGAAGCGATCGCCGCAGCAAACGTGCTGTTGTTGGCAATTAAGCCGCAAGTGTTTGATGCGATCGCCGAGCGGTTGCGCGATGAAGCCACCGACATCGAAGAAGACAAACCCCTCATCCTCTCGATTATGGCGGGAGTCCCTTTGGGAAAATTGCAAGGAGTTTTCCCCGGACGACCGATCGTGCGGGCGATGCCCAATACCCCGGCTACCGTCGGCGCGGGAATCGCAGCGATGGCATCGGGTCAGTTTGTCGTACCCCAACACCGATCGCGAGCCAAACTCATCCTCGAAGCGGTGGGAGAGGTCGTTGAAGTGCCAGAATCGTTGATGGATGCGGTGACGGGTCTATCGGGTTCCGGGCCGGGTTATGTAGCGGTGTTTATCGAAGCGCTGATTGATGGAGGAGTTGCCGTGGGTTTGCCCAGGGCGATAGCGACTCAACTGGCAATCCAAACGGTTCGAGGCACGGCGCAACTCCTCAATGAGTCGGGAATGCACCCGGCCCAACTTAAAGATAGCGTCACCAGTCCCGGCGGCACTACAATTGCTGGGATTGCTTGTCTGGAACGATCGGGTTTGCGATCGGCATCTATTGAAGCAGTCCGGGCAGCGTGCGCTCGGGCAAAGGAGTTAGGAGCGTAAAAAAGCAAGGGGGCGTAGGGGAAACTCGATTGAGTCGCCCGTTCTGCGCTTTTTTAAAAACATTTTAGAGTCTAAATTATAACGATATTTGAGTTAATTTAAAAAAAATTACCATTTCTTTTATTCAAAATATTTATTGAAAATTTCATCATTATTTCTAAAATTAAATTCTCAAACTTAAAACCTGTCAAACTGAGCCAAAAAAAGGGTAATTTTAATGATTAAAGATATTCGAGAACCCGACTCTTGGGAATTTAACCCCGATCGCCCCCACGTTCCAATTCTGCATAACGGTCAGCTTGTCGGCTACTGTCAACCGTTTTACGCTCGAGAAATCGTCGAGTCTCTCAACGAGCAAGAAACCTTGCGCAAAGCTTTGCGAATTGCCTGCTCGGATCTGATCCGCAAACTCGGTGGAGATCGCAGCAAATTAGATGACTTGGTACAAAAGTACAGAACCAAAGCCCAAAGACCGAAATTTGGTCCGAGGGCGATCGCCGCGATGCTCATCGATCGACAAAAAGATTTGCGAGTTTCTCCTCAAGAATTCGTCAAATTTTGCGATACATATAAAGTTTCGCCCCAACAACTTCGGATGTTAGCAGAAGGCAAAGAGATCGATCGCAAATACATCGAACCCCTCGCTCGAATTTTAGGAATTACACCGGCGGAAGTCATGGATGTACTCCAGGGCGATCGGGAGAAAAATTGAAATCGGCATTGGGTCTTCAGCTTTTGAATCAAAAAGTCAGCATTCATTTCCTCTAAGTTGCCGAGTAAGACTTTTTTAACGAGATCGTACTTTGCTCGTAACGGCTATCCAACTCAAACTCGCGAATCTGAATGGCTTTATGCTTCATCAAGAATTGCAGTCTACCAACCTTTAAACTCGAAAATCTCAAGGGGTGACAAGGAGGCTGTAAAACCAGGAGAATGATAATTTGAACCAATCAACCATGGCTTCCAAAAAACTGGGGAGCTGTGCGCTCCCCAAAAGTGGAGATTTAAGCTGGATTAGCTTGCGTGTCATTCTGCTGAAGCAGGCGAATGACTGCCGCCTTTTCCAAAATTCCTACAATCGCCCCATTCTCTCCAATTACGGGGAGTTCGAGGAGTTTTTTCTCTTCCAACAAATTGACGGCTTCGAGTAAAGAGCGATCGAATTTAACCGTATTAGTCAGTTCGACAGGTTTCATCAATTCTTCGACCCGAGTTTGAGGCCACTCAGATGTGGGAACCTCTTTCATGCGATCGATTTCAATTTCTCCAAGGAGTTGACCGTTCTCGTCCGTCACCAGGAACTTCCGCCATTCCCGCCGTCCGATAATAAATGTATTGGCAAATTCCCGTAGGGATAAACTGGCTGGGACAATGGGACTGTCGGGTGTCACTGCATCTTGAGCCGTTAGATCCGAGAGTTTCTGCTGCAACGTCGCCGACTGAGCCGAACGACCGGCATTTTGCAGCAAGAACCAACCGATCAACGCCGTCCACAAACCGCTATAGATACCGTAGAGTATGGGAATTGCTCCGAACGCGATCGCCAACCAACCAATGGCCTGACCGACTCGACTGGCAAATACGACACCTTTGTAGGGGTTGCCGGTAATCTTCCAGACGATCGCTTTGAGAATATTGCCACCATCAAGGGGTAAGCCGGGGATTAAATTAAACAGCGCCAGCACTAGATTGATGGAAGCCAGCAAACTGAAAATCGCCGCCACCGGTCCGGAAACGGGCAAGCTGTTCCCGAGAAAAACGAATAACAAAAATAATGCCAGACTGACTGCTGGGCCGGCGATCGCCACCCAAAATGCTTGAGCGGGTGTTTTGGATTCTCGATCTAAACTCGCTAAGCCTCCAAACAGGAACAGGGTAATGGATTTGACCTCGATCCCCTGTTGCATTGCCGCAAAACTATGTCCCAACTCGTGGGCGAGCACCGAGGCAAATAGCAGCAAAGCAGCAAGGAATCCCAGTAACCAAGGCAGCGCATCGCCTAATTCTGGAAATTGCAGTCCAAGTCGGCCTGCATAGCTGAGTGTGACCAATCCTAGAATCCAAAACCAGGACGGATTGATGTAAAAGGGGATGCCGAACAAGTTCCCCACGCGAAAGGTGCCGTTCATTTGCGCCTCCTCTAATTTCGACTGGGCAAGGCTGAATCGGTGCAGGCTTCTATTTTAGTCTTTCTCGGGTCTACCCCAGAGCTTACCGATTCGTTATTTCCCGACCTATTAATAATGTAACGGAATGTAAAACTTACCACTATGGTGAATGTCCGTACCTGGGGAAGATTGAGGGATGGGGAGAGGGGGAAGAGCGTTGCCACTGACCCATCCCTCAATTGTCCGTTGCTATTCCCTGCTCCCTATTCCCTAATTAAAGTAAGTGAGCGTACTTGGGATTATCTCGCACGGCTTTGAGGATTTGTTTGATGTCTTGAGTGCGGTCTTTTTTCACCACGAGGGTGACGTCGCCATCGCGAACGACGAGTATATCTTCTAAACCAATGGTGACGATGACATCGCGATCGTTACTGGCGTATAGAATTGCCCCTTCTGTATCCTGTCCGACATGATTTGCCAGTTCTACATTGGGTTCGTCGCCTCTAAGCAATCGTTCGATCGCATTCCAATCGCCCAAGTCGTCCCATCCAAACGCCACCGGTAGCACGCACGCCAAGTCCGTTTTTTCCATCAGGGCGTAGTCGATACTGGTTTTGGGTAATTCGGGGTATGCCTCGATGCCTCGTTCTTCGAGCATCTGCATCAGTTCGGGGGCGTGAGTTCGCAACTGGGACAGGGCAACACCAGCCCGAAACACGAAAATACCGCTATTCCAACTAAAGCGACCGGTTGCTAAAAATTCCTCGGCGGTGGCGGTGTCGGGTTTTTCGGTAAAGCGAGTCACGCGATACGCATCTAGGGAACCGAATTCGCCGATCGCATCTCCTTGTTCGATGTACCCGTATCCCGTGGCGGCATAACCGGGCTTCACGCCCAGGGTCACGATCGCATCTCGAACGCTAGCCAATTCGACGGCTGCATCTAACGTTCGATCGAACTTCTCGCGATCGGCAATCCAATGATCGGCGGGAAAAAAGCCCACCACCGTATCTTCCCCATATCGCTTGGCAATTTCTAAGGTCGTCCAGGCGACGGCTGGTGCAGTATCTCGTCCTTCGGGTTCGACGAGGAGATTCGCCTGCGGTAGCTGGGGCAACTGTTCTCGAATACCCGAAGCCAGGTGAGAAGCTGTGACGACCCATAACTGCTCCCATCCCTCGGCGGTCGGGCACAGGCGTTGTGCGGTCGATTGCAGCAAGCTCATCCCGCTACCATCGAGAGAGAGAAACTGTTTGGGGCGCTGCTTGCGACTTAAGGGCCAGAAGCGCTCGCCTTTACCACCGGCGAGGATGACGGGAACGAAAGATTGACTCATAGCAAATTTCCGGAATTAGCTTTACTTTAAGACTTCGTTTTAGAAGTGGGGTCGAAACAGGACTACATCCAAACTAGGTAGAAGCTGTGAAGAAGCCGTGAAGAACGACGGAGGGAAGTAGAGCGTTCCCGATGGTAAGACTAGGATTGCGAGGGTCTCGTGCTGAGGATTTTTTGACCGGTAACTACCAACCAAGATTGTTCTTGGCGAGGTAAACCCGGCGGTCGGTAGTAGCGCTCGAGAATTTCAAAACCCGCTCGTTCCAACTCTGATGCTAGGGTTTCGTATTCCCACAGGGTAATATAGCGATTGCCTGTGGGACGTTGAGTATAGCCTTCTCCTTCTCCTCGGGCGACGGACATGACGATCGCACCTCCGGGAACTAGAGTCGCCCACAGTTGCTTCAAAACAACCAGGGATGCAGAGCGCGGAACGTGGATTAACGATGCGTTGGCAAAAACCCCATCGAAGGTTTCCGGCGGCAAGTCAAGGCTCTCAAAACATTGTTGCCAAACTTCGCAACCCGATACGCTGCGAGCCATTTCCACAAAAGCCGGTGTCGCATCTAAGCCCACGACTTCATACCCGAGTTCTTTGAAGGCGACCAGGTCTCGTCCGGGCCCGCAGCCGAGATCGAGAATTTTTCCTGGATTTTTCGGCATGGCCGCCACTAAGGCTTCTCGATTTTGAGAAACATCGTGGTTCCAAGTTCCCTCTCGAAACGAGTTCGCACTCAATTGATATTCGGAGATCGTGATTTGTTCGTGGGGTTCCACCATACTCTGGTGTTCTCGCGCTTGCTGGGGATGGTGGGCGGTTGGAACGATATCGATCGACTAGGGATGAAATCGATCGTCCGAACCGATATTTTAAAAAATGCCATCGTGAAGAATCGGTATTTTTCTCGATGAGCAGTTTTTACCGTTTTTGACTAATTTAGATGCTTGAATGTTAGAAATTATCTTGGCTTTTATTATACCATCTTGTTTAATAAATTTCTTCTCATGTAAAGAAAATTAGCTCGGTCTTATCATTCTTTCATCTAAAAAAAACCTGGCTGATGCCTGGTCTTTGAGAATATTTCGTCAGCCGTGTTTTTTGAAGTTTATATCCTCCCTCTCAATTTTTTTTTACGTTTTTCTTCTCTTCTAAAGCCAGGACTATTTAAGTGTCAATCGATACATTTTCGTCAAAATTTTATCGAAATAAAAGAAAAATTGTTTGTAGGGAACCCACCATTACCCCTAACACACCACCTAGATTGACAATTGCTTGCAGCTCGGTTTTTACAATTCCTTGAATTGCGGCTTCTAAATCTTGAGGAGAAGTAGACTTGACGCGATCGATAATGACTTTGTCGATGGCCAAAATGGGAATAGCTTTGGCAACAATTTCTTCTAAATCTTTTTCCAAATAGCGATCGAGAATAATCGCCAGTTCGGCACTGATTAATTCTAGCGAGGAACTAAATGCAGATGATGTTCGCAATCGATTGATAATCAGCTGAGCGATGCCTTCTAAATCGAGAGAATCGCTCAACTTTTCTAAAAACTGCGTACCTTCAGCTTGAACATAGGTTCTGACACTGTCTCGAAATGTCTTTCGCAGTTGTTTGACCGTCGTCACCGGTAGATTTTGCAAAGATAAATTTTGCAGCCACTCTTTGAGTCGCTCTCGAATCGATAAAGACTTCACCAGTTCGGATAAACGCGCGTTCGTCGAAGCTTTTTCATCCAAACAAAACGTGCGCAAGCGGGTCAGGGTATTGCGTAAACCTAATAAGTTGGCAACCACCCAATAGGTTCCACTGGTGCGTTCGCGGAATCCATCGTCAATAATTGCAATATTGCGATCGGTCAAAAAATCAATCAGTGTCAACCGTAATGTATCCGGTGGAAACACGACTCTAAGCATCCAATCTGCCAATTGACCGGCTTGAGATTCACTCAGTTGAAACTCAAGCAAAAACTCATCGAAAACCCGATCGAGTTGTTCTTCTAAAAAGTCTTCTCGGCGCGCTAACACTTTAATTAAACGTGGCAGAGAACGACTCAATAGATCGTGAAGAATTCCCGCTAAAATCTTCGTGGTTTTGCGTTCGACATCTAATTTTATCTGCTCGCGAGCGGTTTGCAGCAACCAGAGAATTGCCCCTTGAACCCGGTCGGTTTGCAGGAGTCGCCGCGCCAAGTTTTGTAATTCCGTTGGCGTGAGCAGCGAACTCATAATTGTGTCGGAAACGCGCTTTGCCAGGCGCTCTTGGTTGCGAGGAATTAAACCCGGCGTAAATGGTAGGCGGCGCTTGCCAAGATAAATTGGCTTATACGGTCGAAATAGCATATTGATAGCTAAATCGTTGGTGAAATAGCCAATAATCCCACCGAGGATGGGAGGCGCAATTAAAACCAACACATTCGACAAGTTCAAAAGATTTGACCGAGAACGAGATGTATAGCGCTTCGCGCATTGGGGAAAGCAAGAGCGAGGATGTTAAATCGCAACGTTTAACTCCGATCTTTCGTTGCCACCAATACTCCCATCATACCGCCCGCGATGGGATAGTGCGTGGCGCGACCGAAACCCGCTACCCGCGCGAGGTGTACTTGCTCGCTAGAGACGGGGAACCGATCCAAGCTCGGCCCGATATAAGCATATTCTTCCGTCAGACCAAATTCTTCTGCCGTGGGGACGACGATGGTATCGAGATACCATTGCTGGAACGATCGCATCACCGCGCTAGGAGGACGATGCATATCTAAAATCGCCACTGATTTTCCAGGTTTGAGGACGCGATGTAACTCTTGCAGTCCTTGGGAAATATCCATTAGATTCCGCAAGCCGTATCCCATCGTCACCGCATCGAACGCGCAATCGTCAAAAGGTAAGTTCAGAGCGTCCCCTTCCACCCAATCAATGGTACGAGGGGGATAGCAGCACCCAGAACGCTGTCGGGCTACTGCCAACTGGGCGGACGAAAAATCGACTCCAACCACCCGTCCGTTGGGGGTCACTGCCTCGGCCAATCGCAGCGCTAAGTCACCACTGCCGCAGCAGACATCCAAGCAGGTATCTCCGGGTTCGGCTCCGCTCCACTTCACCGTCATTTGCTTCCAGACGCGATGCGCTCCGGCACTCAGGCGATCGTTAAAGCGATCGTACATCGGGGCAATACGGTTGAAAAGCGATTGAATTCGATCGGCGGAAGGGGAAAACGTCATGAAAAAGTTGTTATCGCGATAGCGCTGCGCGCTAGAGATTAGGAGAGGTTCAGGGAATCAAAATACAAATTTTATCGAGGCACGCACGCAACGATCGCTGTTCAAGCGTACATTACACCATGACTTTAACTGGGAAGCTCGACTCGATCCTCTAAATCGCAAAAGTACGATCGAGGGCGAGGATATCGCCTCAGTTTCACTTGCACTTTGTATATTTTCTCATTTCTTCAGTCCACAATTTCTGGTGTTTCTCCTTAAGCTTGTGAGGGAATAGCAGCCATCGCTAACGCGATCTGTCGTGCGACCAAATGCAGAAGTTCGAGTCGGTCTTCTTGCAGTTGCACGGGTTGGTGCCATTGAAGAGACAAAATTGCCAGGAGTTTTTCTTGGAAGACCAGTGGCATCGCCACATGAGAGCGAACACCCGCATTTTGGTAGTGAGGGAGTTCTGACAAGTTCGCATCGGTAGAAATATCGATGGCGAACCGAACGGTTTTCTGGGCGATCGCCTCTTGTACGAGCGGATCTCGATCGAGCCAATTTTCCAGAGGAGCTTCCGGACTGTAAATACCGACGGTATCGAAGCGATCGTCACAAGTCGGTTGGAGAATGCATCCATTGACGCAGAACTCCTCTCCCACTGCTATTGCTAGAGCATCGAGAGCCTCTTCCCAATTTTTCGATGTTTGCGCCGTATCGAGAATTGATTTTAGTAGCGCCATATGAGATTCCGATCGCTTTAATTCCTCCGTGCGCTGCTTGAGTACTTCATAAGTATCCGATGCCCGTTGCACCACCTTTTTCAATTCCGTGGGATCCCAGGGTTTGGTGATGTATTTGTAAACTTGTCCGGAGTTAATCGCCTCGACTAAATCCTCAATATCCGTGAACCCCGTGAGGATAATGCGTACGGTGTTGGGAAACTGGGGAACCGTTTTACTTAAGAATTCCGTCCCTTTCATTTCCGGCATCCGCTGATCGGAGATGATGACAGCCACTTCACCTTCCCGTTCGAGTACCTCCAAGGCTTGCAATCCGCTTTCAGCCTTCGTTACTTGAAAATCTCGCCGAAAAGTCCGATAGAGCAAATCGAGATTATCTGGTTCGTCATCGACAACCAGCATCTTGGGTTTTTGTCGTCGTGTTGTCGTACTCAATTGTTTTTTGAGGGTATCTAGTTCTAAGATGATGTCGCTCATGCGAACCTCTGCATCTAGTCGCAATCGATCGTTTGGCTGTGAATTTGAGTTTAAATGGTATCAACCGATGAAAGCTCAACTTTATCTTAACCCCCATCTTGAAGAAAACCGCTTGAAAGTGCATCGATTGTCATCGAGATCGTCTATCCTCGAGGCGCTAAAGATATGAGGATTGTTGCGGAAAGTCCATCGGGCAGGATCGAGAATGAAGCGCAATCGATCTCTATACTGAACTCGATCGAGCAGGATCGTTGCTCCCCAGAACGAATGCAAGTCAAATAGTCGGGCACCCGATCGTCTCCGAGTTGATTCCGTTCGTTCGCCGTCACGTCTAATTCTTTCGTCTGGGGGTGAAAGGTTCGGTGGTGACGTGGATCGACTCCCACGGTCTTACGGCATCCCGAAAGTGCCATCAGACGGAAAAAACAAGAGAATACGAGAGAGCAAGAGAAGAAGGAATTTCGAAGTTCCGAATTCGGAAACGGGGGACGTGGTGAGGAGTTAGAGGAGAGATGGGAGAAGAAGAGACGCGGAGACAGCAATCGGCTGAGGGTGAATGGCGATCGCTTCCACAAATAGGGGTTCAAAATCTGAGTACGCGCGCATTCCTCGATGAGCCATTCCTCGCTCCCCATGTCAAAGTTTACGATCGACTCGCAGGGATTGTCCCTGGGAAAGTTCTTTAACGCGATCGGTTAGATCGAGCCAGGGCAGTAGTTGTCCTAGTTGAAATGTCCGACTCATGACAATATAAATCGAAGTTTGGGCGCAACCGATTCCAGCACTGACCACTTTTTTCCAAGATTTGGATTGGGAAAACAGTTCGTCGCTGATATTCCAGTATCCATCTTCCCAACGGAAGGTGCGGGTGAAATGAAATGGCGCGTCTTGTTTGCCAGTAATTAGCATCGCTTGCAGGATTTTACGAATCAGATTGGGGAAAAAACGCCCACCTGTTAACATTACCGATCGCAAAATCATCATTTTCAGAGGGGTCATTTGCTGCTGCTTCGCCCAGCCCAATTGCCCGATGATAATAATCTCATTTTTCTCGATACTGACCTTATCGTTCGCAATGAGATGACCGACCGCATTTTTGAGCTTGCCGCCATGGCGAACTTGCAGGGAGAAATGGGTGTCAGAGGCAACGAGTTGGCGATCTCGAAAGAGTTTGAACGTCCCACCTTTATTCAGGGAGACATACAATTCCACGATCGCCCCTTCTGATGAAATAGCGGTCGTTTCAGGCATCTCAGACCGCTCGTTTTCTTCCTCTACCTCTTTTGCCCCGATCTCCCCAGCTGACTCTATCTCGACAGTGGGATGGCGGATGACGAGTAGGTTCGCCTCTTTGAGCCAAATTTGCCCTAGGGGACGAGGAAGGGGTTCCGGACGCTCTTCGATAAAATCCTGCCATGCCAACAGGTAGTTCCAAGTGTGGTGTCCGATGATGTGGTCGTCGGCGTAGCAGGGTGCTTTTCCGTTTTCGAGTCCCTGCAAGAATAAATCGTTAATTGCCAGAGCCTTGGGTATCCAGCGTCCAGCTAACTCGAAGCCGTGGGGAAAGAAGTTATAGGTATTGCGGCTGCTGTATTCTCCGCCATAGGAACCGTCGGGATGGATGAAGAGACTGGCCAGTTCGACGGCTTTAACCAGTGCCTCTTTGAGACGAGGATCCGAGGGCGATCGCATTCGTTCCAGCCGTGCCAAACACCACAGCGTCAGGGTATGATACCCCGGATCGCAGCCTTCGTACTCGGGAAACCAACCCTCATCGCGCTGCCAGTCCAAGACTCGCTCGAATCGGCGCAGTTTCGCCCGCTTCCACTTGGAGGTTTGCAGCAGTCGCCCCACCAGTTCCAAACACAATACGATTAAGGCTTGATGGTTGGTCAGTTGACCGCTTTCTTCGTGGTGGGCCAGCCAATCTGCGCGCCGCTCGAAAAATCGCAAAGCTTCTTTGTTGTCGAGTTCCAAAAGCTGGTAGCTTTCGACACACGCCAGCAGGGAAAATGCAGATGCCCCGGCTGCCCGTTCGTAGGGAAAGTAATCGTCGCAGGAACCATCGGCATGGGCGCTGCGAGCGGCATATAGAATGCCCGCTTCCACCCAGTCTCGAATCGAACTTTCCTGGTAAAAGGGGTTTTCGGGGACGTCGGTTTGGTAGGCCAGTGCCAGAGGCCAAACGAACTCCTGCGACATTCCGCTGGGAAAATCGATAATTTTGTAGTGCCAAAAATTGCGATCGAAACAGCCGTAGGTGGGACTGTGGGGATTGCGATCGAGTAACGTGAGAATTTTGGGAATTTGGGCGAGCGCGATTCGGGCGAATAAATCTCGACTCATAGCATTGAAATGTTGACCCTGGCCATCGGCGCAGTTTTGTGAAACTCGTGGGAACTCCAAACCCCCTTGGAGTTTAATTTAAGGGTAGGAATTTTTGATGTTAATATTACCACGTGCCTTTGGCAAACCCCAGAGCTTTAAGAGATCGAAGGTTAACTCAGAAGGCTACGATGTGCTTGTGGGTTCCCTCGTCGATCTCGATCGTCCGATTTGGGGTGCTCCAGAAGATTTCTTCTGCCTCCGTCCCAACCCCGAAATCAGCAATCGAAGCTGCCAGCGACAATTTCCGGAAAAGACAGATATCGAACACCGATGCTGGGTTGTCGAATTAATGCTATTTTCCGACGGCACAAACGCTTTCCTGCGGACGCGATTGGGATATACTTACGATTGAGGTCATGCCGAAACAGAAGTGGTAGCAAGCGAACTCGTCATCGAGCCGGGAGCGAGAGTGACAATTCGATCGGTCGCAACAACCGAAGAATTGTGTTGGCGCGTTCTCGAAAACTGACACAGGATTTGTATCTAGTAGCCGCTCTCTTCAGTGCTTTCTTCAACGGAGGAAGTTGGATTCGGCTCGTTGGAGGAAGGAGCTGTAAACGATACCGCACCCGAAAATCTCTTGTCGAGTTGCATTCGCTGTTCCATTTGGCGTAGAAAATACCCCGTCATCATAGCAGAGGCTAACATTCCCGCCATATTTTCTCGATCGGTCGCAATTTGGACGTTAAAACCTTCTGTGGGTAAGACTCCAACCAACCCCTGCACGTTCCGCGAGATAATGTCTTTTATCTCGGGACTGGCAGATTTCGCAATATGAGCGAGAATTTCTGGGGGTTGATTTTGGAGATACTTGAGCAGTTGGTTGACTTGTCGATCTTCTGTATCGGAGCTGAAGAATTCGGGGTTAAAAACCATAAAGAATTACAGGAGATGGATACCTATACCTTATAATACACGCGAATTTCACATTGTGTCTTGTAGGAGTGGAGGATCGATCCCTTGCCAGGATTGAAATGGTCGATTCTGAGCTGGGGAAAATGGAGGAAGAACAGTCAATTTTCTGTGTCTATCCCCAGGGGCAAAACGCACTTTTAATGTCAGCCCGATGCTCGCCGGTCTCTTTCTCTTCCTGTCTAGATGCGACCTCTATTTTTTGACTCGAATCTCACCCTATGTTTTTCAGCGTTGTCATTCCCACTTACAATCGTAAACCCATCTTAGAAAAGTGTCTCAAAGCCTGTTTAAATCAGCGATTTACGTCCCTGACTGCTGTTGAGGATTATGAGGTGATTGTCGTCGATGATGGCTCGACAGATGAAACAAGATCCTGGCTGGCAGACTACGCTCACAATGTTTCCCGGCTGTATTGGTACCAACAGAACCACCAAGGTCCCGCCACTGCCAGAAATTTGGGGGTGCAGCAAGCCAAGGGGGATACGATCGTCTTTATCGATAGCGATTTAGTGGTGACAGAAACCTTTTTGCAAGCTCATGCCGACGGATTGCAACGGGGAAAGAAACAATTCGATCGCGTTTTTACCTACGGTGCGGTTATTAATACCAATAACTTCGAGAATCCAACAGACGAACCCTACAAAATTACGGATTTTTCGGCGGCTTACTTTGCCACGGGAAATGTGGCAATTTCTCGTCGTTGGTTGGAAAAAGCCGGATTGTTCGATCCTCGCTTTTATCTCTACGGTTGGGAGGATTTAGAGTTGGGGGTGCGATTGAAAAAATTGGGATTAAAACTCATTAAATGTCCTGAAGCGGTAGGATATCACTGGAATCCCGCATTTACTTTAGAACGACTGCCGCAAATTATCGACCGAGAACGGCAACGGGCGCGCATGGGGGTACTTTTCTACCAAAAACATCCAACTTGGGAAGTGCGGATGATGATTCAAATGAGCGTACTACATCGGTTGTTGTGGGGGATGCTATCTCTGGGAGGTTGGTTGAACGAGCGTACGACGCGACGGTTTTTACAGTGGTCGATCGAT